>NZ_JADYVV010000007.1:0-170827 GCF_020194035.1 Bradyrhizobium sp. BRP56 | reverse complement strand
AGATGAAGCGGACGGTGTCTTCCGACAGCCCCTTCGGGGCCTTGTCGGACTCGATCAGCGTCTCAAACCCATATCGATACTGGTCGACGTCGATGCGCCGGACGCGCTCGACCGTCTCTTGTACAGCTACCATTGTCTACTCCGCTCCCACACGGAAAACTCTAGCCGACGACGATTGCCCAGCGCGACCCTCCAAGCTGATCGTGCAAGTCATGGCCAACGCGGGATCAGCGGGTGAGAGAATCAGGTCCCCAACCCAGAGAGCCGTCGCTAGAGTCTTCATCCTGCTTTGCGCCGGAGTTCCCCTCATCGGCGACCTCTTATGCCGGCACGCAGGTGTCGGGCACTGGGCAAACGACAGCGCATTGCGGCGCGTCAAAATGACCCTCACATTGAGTGCACTTGGCTGGATTGATCACATATATATCGTTCTTCAGGCTGATCGCCGCGTTGGGACATTCGAACTCACACGCGCCACAGACGGTGCACTGGGACGCGATTATCTTGTAGGCCATTACTGCGATTCCATAAGCAAAGTGCGGACCGCTTCTTGCTTTCAAGTCTTATGCCAAAGAGCTTGGGCTTGATTTGTCTCGGCTATTTTCCAAGGCATGTCGCCGCCTCAACGATTGTCGCAAATGCTACAATCGGCCTCACGGCAGCTTGATCGCGACGCATAGTTGGAGCGCAGGGTCGATCCGGCGGCGGTCGGCCGATCAGGCCACGTTCGTCAGCCCGGCTCGCCTCTCCACAGCACAGCCAAAAAACGTCGTGCCCGATCGCGCAGATAAAGGTCGCTTCGATGATCGCGGTCCTTCTGGGCGAGCCGCGGCAGGCAATGTTAATCCCCGCGGATTACCGGAAAATCTGCTTTCCCTGTAGAGGACGGAACTACTTCGGCTGGCATCACGGGGACGACCGAAAGCCAAGCGCGATCGTCTGATGCCCCCTCGGCTTCGGTCCGTACTCCGAAGAGACGCCAGCGGGGCTCGGCAGATCGAAATTGCCGAAAAAAAGCCACCCCGAAGGGTGGCCCAAGTCAGGGAGGAAACGCCCGTGTGGGCCTCTGGGAATCAGGCCGCAGCCTGTTCGATCGGAGAGAAGGGGAGCCCGAGACTCTCGGCAACCGCCTTGTAAGTCAGCCGGCCCCGATGGACATTGAGGCCCGCGCGCAGGTGCGGATTATCGAGCACGGCGGAAAAGCCCTTGTTGGCCAGAGCCAAACCAAACGGCAGCGTGGCGTTGTTCAGTGCCTGGCTCGAGGTTAGCGGCACAGCGCCGGGCATATTCGCGACGCAGTAGTGAATGATGCCATCCACTTCGTAAGTTGGATCAGCGTGAGTGGTTGGGTGCGATGTCTCAAAGCAGCCGCCTTGATCGATAGCGACATCGACGATGACCGCCCTTTTGCGCATTGAGCTCAGCATGCTCCGGCGGACCAGCTTCGGCGCGCTCGCTCCTGGAACGAGCACCGCACCAATGACCACATCGGCCGCAAATACCTCCTCCTCCACGGATTCGATGGTGGAAAATCTGGTACGAACGCGCCCTTCGAATAGCTCGTCCAACTCGCGGAGCCGGGGTATCGAACGGTCGATGATGGTGACCTCCGCGCCCAAACCGACCGCCATGCGTGCGGCGTGCGTGCCGACGACGCCGCCTCCGATCACCACGATCCGAGCCGGCTGAACACCGGGCACTCCACCGATCAACAGCCCTCGTCCGCCTGCACTGCGCTTCAGCGCACTACCCGCAGCTTCGATCGCAAGCCTACCTGCGACCTCGCTCATCGGCGCCAGCAGTGGAAGACCACCATGGGCATCAGTTACGGTCTCATAAGCGATCGCGGTGCACCCAGATTTCAGGAGCCCCTTGGCCTGCTCCGGGTCCGGCGCCAGATGCAGGTAAGTGAAGAGGATCTGGCTCTCCCGCAGCTGGCTCCATTCGGACGGTTGAGGCTCCTTAACCTTTACGATCATCTCGCTCGATGCAAATACCTCGCCTGCGGAATCGAGAATCGTTGCGCCGGCGGCGCGATAATCGTCATCGGTTGCACCAATGCCGGCGCCGGCATTGGCCTCGATCATCACGCGGTGGCCCGCTGCCACATATTCGCGGACGGCTCCAGGGGTAAGGCCCACGCGATATTCGTGCGCCTTGATTTCCTTGGGGACTCCGACCTTCATTTGAAAACTCCCTGCCTAGAGGGGTTTTTTAATCGCAAGAGCGCAACGATATTGCGAGGCTGGCGCCTAAATGGCGCAGGAATTCAGCGATCTTGGACTAGCTACGCAGGATTTCAAACAAGCAGATGCGAAGCGTATTGAGACGAGCATGCTCGCTGAGCTAATCATCGTTCCCTCATGCTCCCCGCAAATGCGCGTGGCGTGTTCAACAGATCCGAGGCAATTGTTCGCCTGACAACCAATCGACAATTCTTCCGCCGCCAAAACTGGTCGCCACTTGCACAAATTTGTGATCGTCAGCTACGGCCTCGCCAATATCGGCTGCATCGCATCCGAGCGGATGCCCCTTCATGGCCGCAAGCACGGCATCAGCCACACCAGGCGCGACGATCGCAACGAGCTTGCCCTCATTAGCGACATGGATCGGATCAAGCCCAAGGAGTTCGCAGGTTGCCGCAACAGCGGGCTTTACCGGAATGGCCGCTTCCTGCAGACGGAACCCGAGGCCAGATTGATGCGCAATCTCGTTGAGGGTGGCGGCAAGACCGCCGCGCGTGGGGTCACGCATCACGTGGATGCCGCGCCCGCCAGCCGCCACCATGACGGCCACCAAGTCATGCAGCGATGCGGAATCCGAGACGATCTCAACTTGAAGAGCGGCGTTCTGGCGCGTTGACATGATCGCCACCCCATGATCGCCAAGGCTGCCCGACACCAGCACACGGTCCCCGATCCTTGCTTTGTCGGCGGACAGATCGAGCCCATCGGCCAGAACCCCGATCCCGGTCGTAGAGATGAACAACCCATCCGCCTTGCCGCGCTCGACGACCTTAGTATCCCCAGTGATGATGTAAACGCCGGCACCGCGCGCCGCCGCGCCCATCGACTGCGCAATCGTCCTTAGATCCGAAAACCGAAAACCCTCCTCGATGATGAAGCTAGCTGACAGATAGAGCGGACGCGCGCCGGCCATCACGACATCATTGATCGTGCCGTGCACAGCCAATGACCCGATATTGCCGCCAGGAAAAAACAGTGGCGAGACCACATAGCCGTCGGTCGTCATCACCATCCTGCCTGCCGCAACCTCAAACGCCGACTGATCATTGCAGCGGGCGAGCCATTCATTACCGAAGGCTTGGTGAAAAAGGCCGGAGATCAATTGTGCCATGGCGCGCCCCCCAGATCCGTGGGAAAGATCAACGCGTCCGTTCTCGACGTCGAGCTTGCCATGATAATCCTTGACGCTCATGACAACCGCCTCACCTGATCATCGCGAACTCGGCCGTAGGTCCAATACGCAGCACAGGCGCCTTCCGAGGAAACCATGCAGGACCCAACGGGTGTTTCCGGCGTGCAGACGGTTCCAAACAGCTTGCAGTCAACCGGCCGCTTGGCGCCGCGCAGGATCGCGCAGCACTCGCATGCCGGATTGTCGGCGACACGCAGTTCGTGCATCGCAAAGCGCGCCTCGGCATCAAATCCGGCATAAGCCCGCTTCAGCTTCAGTCCGCTGTTGGGGATGAGCCCAAGCCCTCGCCACTCGAACTGTTCACGCAGTTCGAATACCTGCGAGACCTCGTCCTTGGCGCGACGATTGCCTTGGCGCGTCACCGCACGGCTGTATTGGTTCTCCACCTCGTAGCGGCCTTCGTTCACCTGCCGCACCAGCATCAGGATTGCCTGCATCACGTCGAGCGGTTCAAATCCCGCGATGACGATCGGCTTACCGAATTGTTCCACTAGGGGCTCGTAAGGCTGCGTACCGATGATCGTACTGACATGTGCAGGACCGACGAAGCCATCGATTGCGACCCCACCGATGTTGCGCATCTTCGGGTTCTCGAGAATGCTGTGCATCGCAGAGGGCGTAAGCACGTGGTTGCAGAACACGCTGAGGCCCCTCAGCCGCTTCTTTTCGGCAATCCGGACCATCACCGCCGTCGGGGGCGTCGTGGTCTCAAATCCGATGGCAAAGAAGACCACCTCCCTGGTTGGCACCTGTTCGGCGAGCCGGATAGCGTCGAGCGTCGAATAGACCATCCGAATGTCTGCGCCGAGCGCTTTGGCGCGCATCAGGGACTGCCCCTGCGACCCGGGCGCGCGCATCAGGTCGCCATACACGCACAGAGTGACCTCCGGACGCTCGGCGAGCCGGACCGCCATGTCGATCCGGCTCGCGGGCAGAACGCAGACTGGACAACCGGGCCCGTGGATCATGCGAACATTCGCAGGCAACAAATCCTCGAGGCCGTAGCGGGAGATCGCATGAGTGTGCCCGCCGCAGAATTCCATGAACCGGTAAGCCCGTCGCGGACCGGCTTCGGCGCCAATCGCCCGCGCGAGCCCCTGTGCGATGGTCTTGTCACGAAATTCATCGGCATATTTCATGATCGGGGTTCCCGCCCTGCACTGCCTAGTTCCTGCAGGAGCTCCAACGTGCGCTTGGCTTCTGTCGGGTCGATCTTGGATAGCGCGTAGCCGACATGGACAAGAACGTTGTCGCCGACATCGAGCTCCTCGACGAGAGCGATCGATATTTCCAAGCTGACCCCATCGATGGACACGATCGCCATATCGTCGGGAAGAATTTTCGAAATCTTTGCCGGGACCGAAAGACACATATCAGGTTGCTCCTTCCAGGGCTGACGACTGTTCGGCAGTCTGCAGAGCGGCAACCCAGGCCTGACCAAGGCTCAAACCACCATCGTTGGGCGGCAGTTTCCGTGGCACCAGCGGGTTGAGGCCTGCGCTGCAGCAACCGCGCTCAATTTCATCCGCCAGCACCGCGTTCAGAAAACAGCCGCCGCTTAGAACGATGGTATTGACGCCGGTTCTCCGCGCAGCGCGCCTGACCCAGTCGATGCAGGCGACGGCAAAGGTGCCATGAAACAGTCCGGCTCCGTCCGCGGTGTCGATGTTGTCTGCAATCAACCGCGAAAACAGCGGGCGAAGCGACAGCACGTCGCGGTCGATGGTCCAGCCCGCTTCGAGAATTGCAGTCCGCCGTACCAACGCCTCGAGCTTCATCGCGGCCTCGCCCTCATAACTCTGCAAACTTGCAACCCCCAGCAGCGCCGCCGCGGCATCGAATAACCGGCCCGCGCTGGTCGTCGTGGCTCCGCCCGCTTGATCGAGCAATGCTGACACACGCCCAGCCTGCCGCTGCGCAGCAAAGCGAGGCGCGATTTCATGACCCCGGCCGAGCGCCTGCAATACTGCGCTTGCCATACGCCACGGCTCGCGGGCTGCGCGATCGCCGCCAGGCATTTGCAGGGGCGCGAGATGCCCGATGCGTCGAAACCTCGTTCCTTCGCACAACAATAGCTCGCCACCCCAGTTACCGCCGTCGGAACCGAAGCCATGGCCGTCGAGCACCAAGGCAAGCGCAGGTCCGGCGTGCCCGTGCTCAGCGATGACAGCGGCAGCGTGGGCGTGGTGATGCTGGACGGCGACAAGCGCCCGGCCGCTTGCTTGCGCAAACCGGGTCGACGCCATATCGGGATGCATATCATGGGCAATGACGACAGGCTCCACATCAAGGGTCGATGTGAGGTGGTGGATCGTCTGCTCGAACACACAGATCCCTTCGGCCGTATCAAGATCGCCAATATGCTGGGAGACGAAGGCTTCGTTGCCCCGCGTGATGGTGACGGTTGACTTCAGGGCGCCGCCGACGGCGAGCACGACCGGCACAGACCTCGCAAGCCGGATCGGTTCGGGAACATAGCCACGTGCCCGGCGAACGAACTGAGGCCGGCTGGCCACCACCGACAGCACGGTGTCATCGGCGCGCGTCAGGATATCTCGATCATGGGTCACGACAAGGTCGGCAATCCCCTTGAGCCGCCGCAGCGCCTGCGCGTTGTCGATCACGAGCGGTTCGCCGCAAGAATTGGCGCTGGTTGCGACGATGACCGGGGCTGCCCCCGCAAGCCATGTTCCTGTCGAGTGAAGCGCATGAAAGATGAGGTGATGCAGTGGCGCTACCGGCAACATGACACCTACGCGCGATAAGCCAGGAGCCGTCGCGGGCGCCAAATCATTGCGCGAAGTTAAAAGCACGATGGGACGTGCTACGGATTCGAGCAGCGCAAGCTCTGCCGCGTTCGCTTCCGCGATTTCGTTGACACGCTCTATGGAACCGACCATGACCGCGAACGGCTTCTGGGGGCGCTGCTTTCTGCTGCGCAAACGCTGCACGGCGTCCTGGTTGCGCGCATCGCAAAGCAGCTGATACCCGCCGAGCCCCTTTATTGCCACGATTTGGCCGCCGGCAATCGCCGCAGCAATGGCGTTGACCCCATGGCTAAGCCGAGGACCGCATATCGGACACGCGATCGCCTCCGCGCGAAACCTGCGGCTCGCTGGATCGGCATATTCGGCCGCGCAGGCGGCACACAGCCTGAAAGCCTTCATGACCGTGTTGCGGCGATCATACGGAAGCTGTTCGGCGATCGTGTAGCGCGGGCCGCAATGGGAGCAGCTGACGAAGGGATAAAGGTAATGGCGATTTTCTGGATCGAATAGCTCGCCCAGGCATTGCCGGCAGGTCGCGGCATCGGCAACGATCCGAGTTGACAACCTGCCGCCTTCGCTCGTGTGAATCGAAAAATCTTGTGCCGCGAGCGCCCCGGTCCGCTGAACGCAGATGTGGTCGATACGTGCAAGTGGAGGCGGCTCGAGCGGCAAAGCAGCGACAAACTCGGACGCCCGGTTACCCTCGACTTCGATTGTGACGCCCTCGGGGCCATTGACGACGAATCCCGCCAATCCGTATCGCCTGGCAAGGCCATAGACGTAGGGGCGAAAGCCGACTCCTTGCACGGCCCCGCTCACGCGCACGCGCAGCCGTGTTCGGTCGCAGATGGCGGCGGCGCTCATCGCCTGGTGTCCTCCAAGGCGCGCCTTTGATGCGCTGCCTGCTCATCGATCCAACCGTAGAGTGAGCCAAAACCCTCGCCGGTCCGCGCCGAGACCGTGAGCACTTCGATCTTGGGATTGACGCGTCTTGCGTATTCGACGGTCCTGCCCAAATCGAACTCAAGCAGCGATGCCAGATCAATCTTATTGATCAGCATGAGCGAAGAAGCGGCAAACATATCCGGATATTTGAGCGGCTTGTCTTCGCCTTCGGTGGTCGACAACACCACGATCTTGCAGGCCTCGCCTAGATCGAAGGCAGCGGGACAGACCAGATTGCCGACGTTCTCGATGAAGAGAATACCGCGCGTGAGCGGCGGCAAGCGGCGATAGGCCTCACCAATCATGGCAGCATCGAGATGACAACACTTGCCGGTATTGACTTGAATAGCTGGCACGCCGGCCGAGCGAATGCGTTCGGCATCGTTCGAGGTCTGCTGATCGCCCTCGATGACCCCGATCGTCCAGCTGCGCTTGAGCTCGGACACGGCGCGGACCAACAGCGAGGTCTTGCCTGCACCAGGACTGGACATAAGATTAAATACGAGCAGTTCGTGGGCCATGAAGAGGGCGCGGTTTTCCGCCGCGATCCTGTTATTCTTGCCAAGGATGTCGCGCCCGACCTGAATGATATGCTCGCAGCTCTTACCCGCGACCTTCAATGCAGCCGGGTCGGCGCCGCGGCTCACAAACGCCTGCCCATCATGCGCCTGATGATGGCCAAGATGATGAGGGTGATCATGGCCATGGCCGGCATGGTGTGAATGCTGCAGGCCCTGGTCGCCATGCAGATGCACCTCATGGCGATCGCAATTGTCCTGCACATCGGGACGGCCGCGAACGCGACCTTGCGCATCATGCACTTCGGCGCGTTCAGTTGAAGACGCCTGTCCGCTGCAGCCGCATACGCTACACATCAATCGATCTCCAGCTCTTTCACTCGCATCTCCTCGCCTGCTGTTACCTGCAACTGATAGCTGCCGCAGCATGGACAGCACTCATCGCGCCGTGCAATCTCGATGCTCTTCGAACAGGTCATGCACCAGGCCACGCCGGGACATTCGATGATTCTAACAGCCGCGCCCTCGGCAATGGTCCGCGTTGCAACGACAGCAAAGCAGAACCTGATCGCTTCAGGCGCAACATGGCTCAACGCCCCGATCTCCAGACAGACGCTCCGCACCTGGGAAAACGATCGGCGATGCGCCTCCTCCTCGACGATTTCGACGATGCTTTGACAAAGCGCCATTTCATGCATCGTCAACTTTGCGAAACTTGAGTGTGAATCCGACGCAGGGATCAAGCGATTCAATCACCGCACGAACCGCTTTCTGATGTCGTCTCGTCGTCAGCCCCGCGCCCTGCAGATTCCGGACAAGTGGTCCGCGCCAATGGAAATTCCATTCCGTCGGCGCAAGACATTCGAAGCGGGATATCTGGCCCTGAGGATCAAGCTCGACCGCGTGATAGAGCCGGCCCCTGGCGCATTCGATCGCGGCCGCTCCTCGTCCAGGACCTAACCTGTAGCTTTCGATGATCCCAGGCTCGGCCGATTCGATATGAGCACCGGACTTGAGCCAATCGCATAGCTGCCGGATTTCTGCAATTCTGGCCTTCAGCCGCGCGACCGCACCCGACCGACCCAGCCAGAGCCGATCACGCGTCATTTGGCGCGCCCATGGACCCGTCTCGGGCGCATGCCCACCAAGATCGGGACAATGGCAAAATGTCGGGTCATCGCCGAGCAGCCGTTCAGTGATGTTGCGGTCGTCGGCAACGGACAGGAACGAGTGCGCGATCGAGATGGACCTCAGGTCGACTTCGTCAAGCGCTGCAATGCAAAGCGCGAACGGGCTACCGGGCCTCGGCGCGCCATCTTCATCCGGCATGCCGAGTGCCGCGAGCGAAGCCACAATCTGCGCTATAGCCTCACGCCGAATAGAGCCGCGTGCTGGCCGTGCGCCGCCCACAAGCATTGACAGTCCTCGTATGAGGGACCGGATCGCCGCCGCACTGACATTCGGCGTAGGAAACCCGACCAAGAGGCCCCGCAGCAATTCTGAGATGCGCTCGGCAACGACCAAGAGCATACGACGCTGTGTCGTCGCGAGGATGATCTTTTCGTCACGTGCCGCCTCGATCGCGGACAGCAATGCGGTTTGTTGCGCAGCGGCACATACTGGGAAGAGATGCGGCAGCGCCTTGAGCAACGCCGAGGCCGGTTTGCCGGCGAACAGCCGTGCCAGTGGCGGCCGGGCTCGCGGCAGGATCTCGACCGCGGCGATGACGTCGGCAGCAAGCGATATGGTGACATCGATTTTGTTGCGAGCGACGAGGCTCATGCGCACCGCTCCGTCATCATCTCGCGCAAGAAATGCCGGCGGTCGATCGGACAGAGACGTGGCGCTTCGGTATGATTTAGCGCTCGGCGGTTGGGCGGCCACATCGTGGCAAGGACCGCTGCTTCGGCGCGGGCGCCACCCATGTCGTTGCGTGAGATCGCCGAAAGCAGGGAGCAACAGGCAATCGAGCCCAATGATGCGATTTCGCTGCCACCAAGCTCAATGTTGCGGAATCGAACTCGCAAGCGCAGGTTCGATTTCGGTCCAGCATGCCGTTGGCGGTTGCTCTTGCGCAAGAAGGCGACCAACTTCATGGCCCAAGGCGCGCCCATCATGCTAACGGGCCCTGCCCTCTGCACGTGCGAAACCCCGATCGCTTGGACCCTGAACACGGATCGTTCAAGGTCGGTCGCGTGCGCACGGCTCGACCGGCGATATCGCAGTCGGCTGCTACGAGCATCTCCTCAGGTGCCGACACATCGGGGTTCTTGCTCCTGCGAAGGTCCTGTTCGCGCTCAAGCATCATTTTCAACCGACCCGAAGCCGGACATCGACGTGCGAAAGCCGAAGACGCTTTCAATTTTTGGGACGCAACGTACTCGCGCAGCAGTCTGTGTCGCCATCGCTCTCTGGTCGATTGTGCACGATCCAGCCAACGCCACGTCGGGCGCCGTCCGTGAGAACCGGCCGAATGCCAAATATTCTCCAAGTTCTTCACGTGACGTAAGCCTTCATGATTTCCTGCAGGCGTTCGGCGGAATCCTCGAAATCCTCGTCGGCAGCCAACGCAACAATCGGCACGCCGCCGATCTCAAGCGTATCCAGGATGATGTTGTCGATAGAATTGAAGAACTGCACTGACCACACATTCCGTGTCGCAGTCGCCTGCACTCGGCATGCGCCGTAGCCGCGAAAGATGAGCTGGACCGGACCATTGCCCACGCTCTGCTGGAGAAACGCCAGGTCGATGTCGTTCATCGGCAAAAGCGTGAGATTGATGACATGCGTGCGCATGCCAGGCCGCCAGGCGCGGGCCCGCTCGCGTGTTTCGGCGAGCACCGGCAGCACGTTCATCGCCCCATCCGGCGCGGTGCCGATCGCCAGATCGGTCGACGCCAGGTCCGTTGCGGCGCGCTGCACGATCTGCGGGATCGCCCCGACTTCAACATATTCGTGTGCCGGATCCGTCCCGATGCGCACGCGCCAGATTCCCGCAAGTACGGACTCCTGGATTCCCGCCTGAGAGCCATCTGGCAGCGCAACGACGCCGGCGACCTCGCCTTCCCCAAGCACTTCGGCAATCAGGTTGCGCTCGAGGTCACTGAGATTCGAAAGCCTGTACAGTTGCGTGCGTGCGCTACTCTTCTGGCCACAAGCGGCGGCAGCTGTGTTCGATAGCAGCGTGATGGCATTCGGACAGTTTTTTGCAAGCTCGTCGGCATCGCGCCAAGCGCGCCTGGCCAGCGTCGCCACAGCCGTTGGCTCGCTATGGACGATGTCGCGACTATCCGCATTCACGGGAAACCCGCCCACCGCCGCAGCGGCGGCTTCGTATCGAATACGCGCCGCCGTTTTCATGATGCGAAGTTCCGTGGGGCTCGCCGAGGGGCAATGCTATCGGCGGTGCAGTCGCCGCCGGCGTGTGGTCCGACGATCGGTGCCGAGATGCGGTCGACCTTGACCAAACGGATCTGGCTCTTGCCGACCCGGCGCAGTGTGCCGCGCTGATGGCACTCGATCTGCGTCGGCGGGCCACGCAGGCCGAGCCGCCCACCCAGCTCGCTACCGGCGCCGCGCGCGGTTGCGCCCCCTTGCATGGGCCGCCGGTGCGCCTTGATCTGTTCAGAAAGCGCGTTTGCGACGTGGTTGGCCCACAGCGAATTTACGGGACCCGCTGCCGACAGCAGCTCCACGCCCCAACTCCCGGGATCCTGCGCGGTCAGATGTGCACCGGCGTTCGCTCTCGCTACCTCGGACAGAGCGGGCCGCGCCAAATCATGCTGCGCCGGCTGGAATTTCATCAGACGCCTTTCCGATAATCTTTGGTTCTGCTCGGCGAGCTATTAGCAAGGCACATGCCAATCCATCGTCTCGCTGCAATCGCGTGCGCGCCCGGATCAGCAGGTGTAAGCGCTTGACATCTGCTGTGCATAGGTTGCCTACGATGCAGATTCGATTTGCGAGCAAGGCGCGGTAGCGCGATGTCTGTGCGCGGCGCCGCTACCGCAGGTGGTCGGGCAATTGCGGCTCACGACCGATCAAATCCGCAAAGAAGCGATCGCAGTCCTCGCCACTGAGGCCGGCCTCGAGCCCGTCGAGTGCTTCCGAGATCCGCCTTGCTTCGTCCTCCTCCAAGAGCCGCACCGCTGTGTCGATATGGACGAGGACCTTGGCGCCGACCGACGCGCCGGAGAGCAGCATGACTGAGACACGCCGCTGTTCATCGCCATACTCGCATAGCGCCGTGATGCCGTCGGTCTCAACCATCGTCATTGGTAAGCCAAGGCACATGAATAGCCGCGGGCCGCTAGATCGGCCGCTCCCTTTCATAATTGACATGGTCGATATTGTTCCCCAACAGCCGTTCTGATACAGGCAGCGGCGAAGCCCGCAGTTTCGCCGGCGAGCCCCACTGGGCCAGCAGTTTGCAAGCCAGTTCAATCGCGGGCGCGATCTGAAAGCGCACCGGTGCAGTCAGCGGACCGCCCCAACGCTCCAGGTCCAGCGGCTGACAGCCGATCAGAGCGAGCTCTCGCGGGCAGCGGTCAAGCAGGTCGGCTGCACTCAAGACCTCTTGAAAGCCGGTCTGATGCAGACTCAGCTTCTTGGCAGCGGTAAATTTCGGCACCTCGTCATTCCGCACAAGCATCAACTTCCCGGGCGAAAGTCCATAGTCGATGGCATCGAACACGATCAGGCAATCGGCCTGCTCAAGGAAGCTGACAAGGTAGAGCCCCTGCGTGCCACCATCGAGGATGGAGACGTTGTCATCGATGGTGTAGCGACGATGAAACTCCTCTACCACTCGCACGCCGAATCCCTCGTCGGCCCATAGGATATTGCCGATGCCGAGCACCAGGATCCTTTTCTTGCTCTCCGGAGTCAGCATCCGCTTCCCAGTCAATCGCGGAACTGACGCTGACCCGAAATCATCGAGGAGATGCTCCGCCCCGACATGATGTCTTCCCGGATCACCGCGTAGATGTGAACCAGCGCAAAGGTCACGACGATCCACAGCCCGAGATGATGCCACGTATGGACGTCCTGACTGTTAGGCCAGATTGCAAATACCCAGCCGAACAGCTTGTACTGCCAGCTGTCACGGCCCGCACCCTGTCCATAAAGTGCAAAGCCTGTGACGATCATGAACGTGATCGTCTGCGTGAACATAAAGAACATCGCAAGTTGAGCCAGCCGATTGTGCCCGACGCGCCTGTCGGGCTCAACTGCGAGAAACGCGTACCAGCGCATCTCATCGTACACTTCGCGCCAAATGCAGCTGCGCCAGAGCGGCACGCGAAATATTTGCATGGCATGCGGGTTTCCCATCAGGGCCCAGTAGATGCGCAGCAGGAAGCCGACGCCAAGCACATATCCCGCAGAGAAATGCGCAAAGCGGATATAGCCGAACAAGAAATTGCCGCTAGCCTCTCCCGGCGTCGCCGGTGTCCCGGTTCCAATGAGATAGCCGGTTACGCCCAGCACCAGAATGGCCGCCGCATTGACCCAATGCCACAGTCGCACCGGCGCTTCATAGACGTAAGCGGCGCCACCGCCGCCGCCGCTAACAGTTGGCGGCGCATCGACGGCGGTAGGGTTTTGCGGAGCCTTGTCGGCCATGTTCCTACCGAACATTGACTGAAGCCATTTCTTGGCCGTCAGGACTGATCACATGGGTTGAGCAGGCCAAGCACGGATCAAAGGAATGGATCGTACGCAAGATCTCCAGGGGCCGCTGCGGGTCCGCGATCGGGGTACCGATCAGCGAAGCTTCAAAGGCGCCAATATTGCCCTTGGAATCGCGAGGAGACCCGTTCCACGTGGTCGGCACGACACATTGGTAATTGTCGATCTTGGTGTCCTTGATCTTGATCCAGTGCCCGAGCGCGCCGCGCGGCGCCTCAGTGAAACCGTAGCCCTTGGCCTCGTTAGGCCAGCTTTCCGGCTTCCACTTGCTGACGTTGGCGGTCGCGCTATTGCCGGCCTTGATGTGGACGACCAGCTTGTCCTGAAAATAACGCATCTGATGTGCCGCCCACTGGCATTCGAGTGCCCGCGTCGCAGTACGGCCAAATGTCGAAAACAGCGCGCTCAGGGGAAGATTGAGCCCCTTGAGCAGTCTGTTGGTCGGCTCCTTGAATTCGGCTTTGCCTTGCGCATAACCGATGATGTATCGCGCCAATGGTCCGACCTCGACGGCGTGGCCGCGCCAGCGCGGCGCTTTGATCCAGGAATACTTGCCGCCTTCGTCGAGCTCCTTGATATCTGTTCTGCTGCCTTTGACCTTTGCCCCCAGCTCAAAGTTCGGCTCGGTGATGCCCTCCCAGGGATGCAGTCCGCTGAACTCGCTCGGGTATTTATACCATGAATGCGCGACGAATTCCTGGATCTGCTCGGGATCGCCATGGTCGATCGGCAAAATCTCCTCAAGATTGCCGCCAAGAATGACACCGCGCGGCAGCTTGAGACTTTTCGCGGAACAGTCGTTAGCGTTTTCAGGGATGTCGCCGTAGGACATCACGCTTTTGCTGGAAAGTCCGCCGCCATGCAGCCAGTCTTTATAGAACGAGCCGATCGCCGCAATGTCGGGCAGGTAGACCTGCTCGACAAACTCGATTGAACGGTCGATGACCGAGGACACCAGGTTAAGCCGCTCCATATTGATCGCACCGGCCGCACCAGTTCCATCGATATTGATCGCGCAGGCCACACCGCCGACCAGCCAGTTCGGATGCGGGTTCTTGCCGCCATAGACTGCTTGGATCTTGACGATCTCCTTCTGGAAGTCGAGCGCCTCCAAATAATGCGCCACGGTGATCAAGTTCACCTCAGGTGGCAGCTTGTATGCCGGATGACCCCAATAGCCGTTCTTGAACGGACCGGGCTGCCCTGATCCGAAGAATTTGGTGAGCCTGATCTGCAGGTCCTTGAAATAACCAGGGGACGAAAGCGGCCAGGGCGAGATAGACTGCGCCAGCGCCGAAGTGGACTTGGGATCGGCCTTGAGCGCAGAGATGACGTCGACCCAATCCAGCGCGTGCAGATGATAAAAATGCACGAGATGATCATGCACAAGCAGGCAAAGCTGCATGATGTTGCGGATCGAGTTCGCATTTTCCGGAATGGTGATCCCTAGCGCGTTTTCAACGGCACGCACCGAGGTGAGCGCATGGGTGCCGGTGCAGACACCGCAAATCCGCTCGGTGAACGCCCAGGCGTCGCGCGGATCCCGCCCGCGCAGAATGACTTCGATTCCACGCCACATCGTCCCGCTCGAGACCGCATTGCGGACCACGTTGTCCGCATCGAGGTTGGCTTCGACGCGCAGGTGGCCCTCGATCCTGGTCAGCGGATCGATCACAATTCGCTTGCCGGAACGATCGAGGTTGAACCCATTCGGTGTCTGGACCACCACCGTCGCCCCCTTTAAGTCGGCTTATCTTTGCGAACTGCGCGATCCGGCTTGTGGGTCAATCGCTTCACGGCCGTGATCGCCGCATGTGCGGCGACGGTCAGCCCAACCGCGCCGGCAGCGGCCATGCCGATCTGATCGGCGTTCTTCTCGATGCCGAACTGCTGGATGGTCGTGAGCCGATCGTAAAACGAACCTTTGTCCCAAAAGCCGTCTTCGGAGCAGCCGAAGCAGCCGTGGCCTGATTGAATGGGGAATGAAACGCCGCCGTTCCAGCGAAGGGCAGAACAGGCATTGTAGGTGGTCGGCCCTTTGCATCCCATCTTGTACAGGCAGTAGCCCTTGCGGGCGCACTCATCGTCCCACGCCTCGACAAATTGGCCGGCGTCGAAATGCGAACGTCGATAGCACTTGTCGTGGATGCGCTCGGAATAAAACATCTTTGGGCGTCCTTGGCGATCGAGCTCAGGAAGCCTTCCGAACGTGGTGATGAAGGTCACTAGGCCGGTCATGACCTCTGCGATGGGGGGACACCCGGGAACCTTGACGATCGGCTTGTCGGTGATCACCTTATCGATCGGTACAGCGCCTGTCGGATTGGGCTTGGCGGCTTGCACGCAGCCCCAGGATGCGCAGGTCCCCCAGGCAATGACCGCCATGGATGATTCCGCCATCCACCTGAGCCTCTCGACGAACGGCTTGCCGCCGTCAATGCAGAACATGCCCTCCTCATTCAGCGGCGGGTTGCCTTCGACGGCAAGCACATATCTGCCTTTGTACCTGAGACGGGCTTCCTCGAGGATGGCTTCAGCCTGGTGACCTGCCGCGGCCATGATCATATCGTCGTAGTCGAGCGAAATCATCGACAACAGGACGTCTTTAATTAGCGGATGGGCCGAGCGGATAAAGCTTTCCGAGCAGCAGGTACACTCGAGCCCGTGCAGCCAGATGACGGGCATACGCGGTTTGGTCTCTAGGGCATTGGCAATCCTGCTTGCGGCGAGCGGGCCGAGTCCGAAGCTCGAGGCTGTCAAACTGCAAAACTTGTGGAAACTGCGACGCGTGATACCTTGGCGTCTGATCACGCTGTAGAAAGTTTCCGTTGCCCCACTCATGAACCCCTTCCAAGTTTCTCGTCGGCCCTGACGAATTGCTCACATTCAGCAGCAAAAAATGGGCCACCGCCCGGCAAAAATCTGACGGTTACCAAGCCGCCACTCCGTGATTTGCAGTGGGATCGGCGAGCTAAGCGCAAGCTGCGCAACTGAGCGCGCTCACCGTGCCAATGGTGTCCGGTTTTGACCGTCGATGTCAGAACTCCAACAATGCAGCACAATGGCTCGTCCCTCGCGGCCAATGCGTTATACTCGCTCTTTAAGCACGGTCCCGACACCGGCCGACACGGCAATTGCCGCAGTTCACGCGGCACCGCACTGCTCACCGATTTCAATGGGACTTGTTCGCCATTCTCAGATGCAATGGAGGCCGCGATCGTCGCAACTGCGCAACGACACCAAAGTGGCAGTCACCAACAACCCGAACCGGCGACCAAGAACGGCGCGATAGCGAGCCCTCCGCGCCGCAGTACACCGCCTTCACCTTTCAGGGCGGATCGATCCAATCTGCCTTGGGTCAATGACGCGCGGTACCAAGCCCGCCGGGATTGCGGGCGCAAGGCTGGGCGCGTTTGAGAGCTTTCATCCAGAAACGTTCATCGTTCATCGCGCGAGCCAAGCGCTAGCGAGGCGATGGCTTGGCGCATCACGAAACCACACCTTTCTCCGGTGAGCTTCGCAGCGATGGCAGAGGCGATCTCGCTGTTTCCGTGCACTGGTCAGATTCTCGCGACGCGGATAGCAGACGACGGTGTGGTGTTTTAGTTTGATGTCGATCCGCAGCAGCAAGCATCACTTGCTAGCCATCCAATCTGTTCATCGAACTTTTCCGGCGGCAAGCGAGCTATCGCACTATGCCGGCATAGACGATATTCTGGACTTGCTCGCGGTAGTACTTGCGGATCTCTCCGGGCGCAGCCGTTCCAACCACCACGACCAGGCGCTCCTTTGGATCACAGAAAAATTGTGTTCCGTAAGCGCCGGTCCAGGTGAACTCACCTGGATTGCCTGGAACGGCCGAGAGACCCTCGCTTATGCGTACAGCCACTCCGAGCCCGAACCCAAAGCCGGCACGGTGCGGCTCCACATTAGCGACCTTGTTTTTGATCTCTGGCCCAAGGTGGTTGGAGATCATGTGATGCACCGTCCTGGGACCGAGAATGCGCTGGCCATCGAGTTCCCCGCCGTTTAGCAGCATTTGCCCAAAGCGAACATAATCACCAACTGTCGCGAATGCACAGGCTCCCCCGCAGTCAAACTTCGTCGGACTTTCGAGGAGCTCGATGCCCTGTGGCTTTCCCGTCAGTGGGTCGTCTTTAAATGGACGCGCGAGCCGCTCGCGTTGCGATCCCGACAAATGGAAAGTGGCATCCAGCATTCCGATCGGCTTCCACAGGTTGCTGGAAAGATACTCGCCTAGTGGCTGCTCGCTAACCTGTTCCACGACAGCGCCAAGCACGTCGGTCGAGAAGCCGTATTCGAATTCCGTTCCCGGTTGGTGCGCCAACGGCAGCTTGGTAATGCCTTCGATGAAAGCCTTCTTATCGCCCTTGACCGGTGGCGCTGCGAAATCCGGATAGAGACGCGCCACTTGGTCTGAGCTGTCCGGCGGCGCGCCATAGGTGAGACCTGATGTGTGGCGATAAAGGTCGTGGACGTAGATCGGGGAACTCTGCGCTTCGAATTTTAACGAACCGTCAGGCTGCGATACTCCCACTTTCATGTTTGCAAATTCGGGATAGTAATCCGTAAGTCTGGCCCTCAGAGGCAGGCGACCTTGTTCCATGAGGGTAAGCCCAGCAACCGCCACCATCGGTTTGGTCATA
Organism: Bradyrhizobium sp. BRP56; assembly: GCF_020194035.1. Classification (NCBI taxonomy): domain Bacteria; kingdom Pseudomonadati; phylum Pseudomonadota; class Alphaproteobacteria; order Hyphomicrobiales; family Nitrobacteraceae; genus Bradyrhizobium; species Bradyrhizobium sp. BRP56. The sequence continues at coordinate 152,803 of NZ_JADYVV010000007.1, read as the reverse complement.
GACGCGAGCGCGAACATCGCATCGAGCCTCATCGAGGTTCCTTTTTCAGGATCGAGTTGCCCGTACGCCTTGTAGTGAATGAGCTTGCCGTCTCTGGCGATTGCAACCACTGCGCCCGGCACGCGCTTGGCTGCGATCTCGCTAGCAAAGAACTCGTCCAGTTTGGCAAGGCGCTGCTTGGAAACTCCGACGTCATCGGCCCTCGCCTCGGGCAAAGGCGCGGAGTGTGCTGAATTGAAGCTGATACCAGCGGCCGCCGCGGCTGCAACGAGCTTATTCATTGTGTCCTCGTTAAGAATGGACGGATCTGACTTGCAATACTGCTGCTCGGTTATGACCGGCCAGCTTGGCCAGTACGCCGAAGATGCTTCGATCCGGCTTAGTGCGCCTGCCCCTCACGTGCCTCTCCTGGCACATCGTTTGTCGATGAGAGTCAAAGTGAACATGACCGCAAAGGCGAACATTACCATACCGCCGGCAACCCAACCTGCCTCGCGCCAGCGCGATGCTTGGACGTAGTCAATGACATAAGCTGACAACACTTTGGTGCGCCCGGGAATGTTGCCTCCGATCATCATCACGACACCGAATGTGCCGATCGTATGAGCAAAGCCAACCAAACCAGCCTTGAGGAACTCCAGCCGTGCCAGCGGCAGGCCGACGGTAATGAAGGCGAACAACGCAGAAACGCGCTGACTCGCCACAACTTCCTGCGGGTGGTTACCCATCGCAACAAAGGCGCTACGGATAGGCTGCACCACCAAAGGGAGCGCCGAGAGGACCGATCCGACCACGATTCCCGCAAAGGTAAAGGCGAGCGTGTGCTCGCCCCAGAAAGAGGCGAGAAGCCCACCTGGTCCGTTCGGGCCGAGCAGGACGAGTACGCAGAAACCGAGCGCCGTGGGTGGCAGCACAAGCGGCAGCGCGACCATTGTCGCCACCGCCTCGCTCAAAACCGTTTTTGACCGTGCCAACCACCACGCGAGCGGCGCGCCAATCACCAGCAGGATCATTGTCGTCACGCTGGCGAGCTCGACCGTGAGCGCAACGGATTGCCAGATTTCTGGCGAAAGGGCATCCATGTGCGTCAGCCCACCGGCGAGAGCACGTCGCCATACCGGCGCAGCGATCTCGTCGTTTCTGCGAGCAAATGCAGAATCGCAAGGCTCATCGGAAACTCCTGTGACAGGGCAGCTTCGATCGGCCTGACGGCGGCCGCTTCTCAGCTCGCCATCCAGCAATCCCCGTGCCGCTTGCGAAATGTGGTAGGCTCTGTGTCCAGCGTGAGAAAAACGCGCATAACTGCCAGAGATACTGCGGGGTGAACCTAACGCGCTGTCAAGTTTCCGGCATCTTTGTTCTCAAGCAGACAGCGACGGCAGAATGAGACGGCAGAGCGGCCGCCCGAGATGCGCATCCGCAATGTCTCGATGCAAATCCTGACGTGGATGCTGCTTCGACATGTTGGTTGTTTGTTGGTGTCGCTCAAGGGCCGGCGTGTATAAGCGCAGAACTCCCGTCACAGCCCCATTGCGAGAATGGACGAGACCGGCTCTCGGAGTTCATTCCGTCCTCAACTTTCGCCTTGTCGAGGAGAAAGACGGGCCGCGGACCGCCATCCGGCAATCATGCGCCGCTGTTCTGTGAACGTAACAAACCATAAGCATACGTTAGTTGCCGAGTTCTGAGGCAACGATCTGCTACCTAAAACAAGGAGTCGCAGTGAACCTATAGCGCGTCCGGTCGGTGCAGTATATCGACGGTGATCATGCCGCGGGCGCGAGAAACACATGCACAGATCTTTTCGTTCGCGTGCTTTTGCTGCTCGCTGAAGAAAACGTCGCGGTGGTCAAGCTCACCGTCGATTTTGACGAGATCGATGGCGCAGACGCCGCACTCGCCGCGCCGGCAATCCGAAATCACCTCGTAACCGGCCCCATTGAGCACGTCCAGCAACGAGCGATCGCGCGGAATCTCGATCTCAATGGCCTGATCTGCAAGGCGCACCCGAAACCCCTCGGTCGGCAGTGAGCCGCTCGAACCGAAGGTCTCGTAACGTAGGTCGGATAGTGCGCGTCCTGCACCAGTCCAGGCCCGGCGCGCGGCATCGAGCATCCGGATCGGCCCGCACAAGAGGGTCAAGGCGTCGCGCGGCAGCGAAGCGAACAAGTCATCCAAATTGAGCCTGCGCCCTTCGTTGCCCGCATGGACAATAAGCCGCTTGTTCAGCAGGGGAGCGAGAACATCCAAATAGATGGCTTGCTCACGAGAAGTAACGGCATAATGCAGAGTGAAGTCGGCATCGCGGCGCGCCAACGCCAAAGCTGCCCCGATCAGTGGCGTAATGCCGATGCCGCCCGCGATTAGGCAGTAGTGCCGGCGCGCCCAGTCAATCGGCAGCAAAGAGGCCGGCAATGTAATGGTCAGTCGGGCGCCCGGCGCGAGCGACCACATGTACTGCGAGCCGCCGCGGGAGTCCTCCGCGCGCCGCACGGCGATACGATAGCCGGTTCGCTCGGGTTCGCCGACCAAGGAATAGGATCGCGTATCCGGGCGCCCATCGATAGTGACGGCGATATTGATATGGCTGCCGACCGGATAAGCCGCGCCATCAAAGTTTTCCGGTTTGATCAGGAACTCGCGGATCGAAGGTGTCAGATCGCGCGTCGCGACGAGCGTTGCGGGTGTCCAGCTTTCAATGAACCGCATGGAGATTTCCTTTAATCGCCCGCCATCCTGATGAGCGCCAGTCCTGGCAGCAGGTCAGAATGCGTCTTGTTCCTGAGCACCAGGCGCAGATTGCGCGCCGCCACTCGGGCGTGCTCGCGCATGATTGCCTCGGCCCGTGCGCCTTCGCGATTTTCGATTGCATCGATCACGACGCGATGTTGATCTTGTGCAATCAAGAGTGTGTGGCGCGCATCCGGCAGTGTCGATTGAGTCATCACAAAGCCGCTGGGCGAGGCGAATGGGAGCGCCGACGCGCGATCGACCTGCCGGATCAAGGGAGGACTGCGCGACAATTCGGTCAATAGCGCGTGAAAACGCGCATTGAGCGCGACGTAGGAGGAAAATGCCTCAACGGAGATTGGATCCTGCCGCACCAAGCCGTCGATCTCGTCAAGACATCCTTTTAGAGGCTCAAGATCGCGCGACGGAACGCCGCGCTCGGCGGCAAAGCGCGCGGCCAGCCCCTCCACCGTACCACGCAGTTCGATTGAATCCAGGACATCTCGCTCGGAGAATGCCTTCACCATGAAACCGCCAGAAGGGATCGCTTCCAGAAGTCCTTCCTCCTCCAGCCGAACCAATGCCATTCGCACCGGGGTGCGCGATGCGCCGGTCGTCTCCACAGCCTGCAACTCGGAGATCCGCTCGCCTGGCCGCAAGTCACCCGAAAGGATCAGGTCGCGCAAGCTGAGCTGGGCGCGTACTGTTTGCGAGACTGAACGATCGCTGTCGCGCTCGACCATGCTCTACTCCGCGGCCTGCTGACCTTGCGAGGGATTCTCGGCCTCGATCATGCGATCTATCAAGCGGCGAGCCCACATCGCGCCAGCATCGATGTTGAGATTATAGAAGACCCGGTCTGGATTTTCGTCGATTGCGCGCTGCTGCGCCTCGAGAATGACCTCGTCCTCGCGGAAGATGCCAGAAACGCCTTGACGGAGTTCGGTGGTCAGGCGCTGCTCGTTCAGGCGATAATTGCGCACGAAGGCCCAGAAATAATGGCAGCTCGTTTCCGTTTCGGGCGTAATGGTGTTGAGGACAATACCATTGACGCCGGCCGATCGGTTGCCTTCCGGCGCGCCTGTTCCGGCGGGCGCCACTCCGACGTCGATATTGATGGTGCACGGCGCCTCGAAACGAATGATTTGCCAGCGGTCCACCGGACCAGGTTTTTGCAATTGCTTGGCCCAGAACGGCGGGGCGCTAATCCCCTTCATCCAGCGCGTTACGGTAGCGGTCTTCTCACCATGGGTGACGTCAAACGGCGCTTCCGCGATGGCGTTATTGCCGATGCTGGCACCGTGCACAAACGTTTCATGCGTCAGGTCCATGAGGTTGTCGACAACCAGACGATAATCGCATTTCAGGTGAATGGTGTCACCGTCACCGGCCCAAGCGGAATCATCGTTCCAGTGCATATCCGGCACCAAGCGCGGGTCGGCCAGCGCCGGATCACCCATCCACAGCCAGACGAAGCGATCGCGCTCGACCACAGGATAGGCACGCACACAGGCGGAGGGGTTGATCGTCTCTTGCGAGGGCATGAAGGTGCAGCGGCCCTGCGCGTTGAATTTCAGCCCATGATAGCCGCAGACAACGCTGTCGCCCTCAAGACGCCCTTTTGAGAGCGGCACCAACCGATGCCAACAGGCGTCCTCCAGTGCCGCCACCTCCCCGTTGGCGCGCCGATACATCACAACGTGCTTGCCGCAGATCGTGCGCGGCAACAGCGCCTGCTTCACCTCTGCATCCCAAGCGGCCGCGTACCAGACATTCGTCGGAAAGCAATGGCTCATGTGCCGATTCCTCGCTTAGGGACACCGACTGTATACATAAATTTGAAGGGGGCCAAAAAGTGACGAATATGCGGGCTTACAATGGAATTTCTGTATACAGTAATGGTCCCAAGCGGCTCGGTCGGGCTCCGCTTCGGTGAAGATTTTTTGCGACGCACCAAAACTGCTAGCGGATGAATCCAAGCTCGCCATCGTGCACACCCGCTGCATCTAGTCCCTGCACTGTCGCAGCCTCGGCTATCGGCGAGATTCCTGGCCTGCGAAGGGACGCCGGATTGGGGCTTCTTGGCCGGCAGCACAGTTCCCTTGCCGGGATCAGACGTCGACGTCTTGGTGCCGAGATCGGCCCATGCTCTCAAACCATCCAGTGCGTAGATGACGCGACCGCGACCGCCGATCTTTCGATACGCTGGCCCCGTGCCATACGTGCGGTGCTTTTCGAGCGTGCGGCCGGATAGGCTAAGATAACGCGCAGCCTCCGGCGTACACAGGAACCGGGTGGATGGATCTGACATCAAATAGGCATTTGAGAGCTCCAGGTGAGAGGCCGGCCGCGAACGGCGGCACTATCGCGCCATCATCATGGAGAAGCGCGCTCCCTGGAGGGATACCGAATATCGATGAAGCGACTTTCGGCACCCCAAGTAGAAAGCGCTATTCGTGGTGGCAAAGCTCACTCCTATCTAGCGCTCGTCCATTATCTAGCGACCGTCCAGCCTACGACCTTGGACAATCATGGACATGGCAAGCTGATCGGGCGACCTTCACAATGCGGATGATGCGCAGAAATTCTGCCGAACCATCGGTCTTACCGGACCATACTGGAGCACATTCACCGCCATCCGATTGTCGTAACTCGATTCGAGCTCGCCCGTATATCTGCAGCAAGAATAAGTTGGTCTCGTGCTGCCTGGCAAAGAGTTCAGAGCAGAATGATCGAGTCGAGAACCCCATCGTAACGCTATCGGCTCGGCGAGCGCCGATGCCGATACGACCTCACATCGACCGGCCCTCTAGATGTCGCACGCTTCCATCGCCTGGATGCCTACGATCCAAACAATCAATTTTACCAATGTAACGTACTGTTGCATCAAGTCGCGCACTTGAAGGGTACTGATCACTCTAGGATTTCTATGCCAAGAGGTGCCTCGGGACACTTGCCAGCAAAATGCGGCATGACGCTGAGCAACGCCTTCTCGATCGACCTCACAAATGCCGTTCGAAGATTCAAAGACCTTGTCAGAAGACAGGTACTTATCCGATCGCGACTCGATCGACTGCAGGTTGGCTCTGGTGCGGATCTTGCTTGACGAAAAAAGATAACGTAACTGAACGCCTGCCTTTGGAATGACGCGCCGGCTCCCGGAATCGTCTTCAATTGGACACGGCTAAAATGACAGCCTCGTATGATGCCGTCGCCTCTAACGACGCAGCGGCTCGCATTCGAGTGTATTCGGGAAGGAAGCGTCATGACCACCATGGCAACTGCGGCGCCCGCGCGCGCGTCGCAGACTTGGTATAAAATTCTCTACGTTCAGGTGTTGATCGCGATCGTGATTGGCGCCATCGTCGGCTGGCTATGGCCGTCGGTCGCGACCAACGACTGGGTCAAGGCGCTTGGTGATGGCTTCATCAAGCTGATCAAGATGGTGATCGCACCGATCATCTTCTGCACCGTCGCATCCGGGATCGCACATATCCAGGATGCAAAGAAAGTCGGGCGCGTCGGCGTTAAAGCGCTGGTCTATTTCGAGATCGTATCGAGCTTTGCCTTGGTGTTGGGCCTTGTCATGGGCAATCTGGTCCAAATCGGCCATGGTCTTGCGGTCAAACCGGACGCTGCGGCGGTCGCCAACTACGTCAAGCAGGCGGAAGCCTCGAAGACCGTCGATTTTTTTCTCAATATCATTCCCGATACGGTGGTCGGCGCCCTCGCCCGCGGCGATGTTCTGCAAGTGCTCCTGTTCGCGATTCTGTTTGGCTTTTCGCTGATGGCGCTGGGCGAGCGTGGAGAACGACTGCGCGGCATGATTGACGACGTCGCGCACGCAGTGTTCGGCGTGATTGCCATCATCATGAAAGCCGCCCCGATCGGCGCGTTCGGCGCGATGGCCTTCACAATTGGCAAGTTCGGGCCGGCGGCGCTCGGTAATCTGATCGGACTGATCGTACTGTTCTATGCGACGGCCGCGATATTTGTGGTCGTCGTGCTCGGCCTGATCGCGCGGATCGTCGGCTTTTCGATCTTCAAGTTCATTATCTATATTAAGGATGAGCTTCTGATCGTGCTTGGCACCTCGTCCTCGGAAAGCGCGCTGCCGCAATTGATGGAGAAGCTCGAGCGGCTGGGCTGCTCAAAGCCCGTGGTCGGCCTCGTGGTGCCAACCGGCTACTCCTTCAACCTCGACGGCACCAACATTTATATGACGCTTGCGACATTGTTCATTGCCCAGGCACTCGGGGTCGATCTGACCTTTGGCCAGCAGCTCACGATCTTGCTCGTGGCAATGCTGACCTCGAAGGGAGCAAGCGGCGTCACCGGCGCAGGCTTCATTACACTCGCCGCGACATTGTCGGTGGTCAACCCGGCATTGGTGCCGGGCATGGCGATCGTATTTTCGATCGACAAGTTCATGAGCGAGGTGCGAGCCCTTACCAACATCACTGGCAATGGCATCGCCGCTGTGTTCGTGTCCTGGTGGGAAGGCGAGCTCGACGACGCGACCCTACATGCCCGGCTCGAGCAGCCCACCGCCGGTGCCGATACACGAAGCTCAAGGATATAGGCTCCAGGTCCTGTCCGTGATTTCAAGGCACGCTCGAACTGAGCGTAGCCAACTCCGAATTTTTCGCAGTTCAAATCGGCACAGCCGAATGAACTGCGAGCCGGAGTTCTTCTCGCGGAATCTGCGGGTCGTACCACGACTCGGTGTCGTGCCCCAACGCGATCCAGATGACGGCGTAAGGTCGGCCGGGGCAGACTATACGATTCCGACCGAACCTGGCCGGGCCTGACGGGCAAAGTTACTGGATCTATCCATGAAACGGCTTGGCGCGTGGCCAGCGAACTGGCCTCGTCCACCGATGCTGCGGCAGTGATGACTCGTGAACCAGATCGGCACCTTCACCAGGTCGAGATGGATCGCATTGAGCAAACTCACGGCGCTCCACTGCTTGTCGGCGCTCTTTAGATATTCAACGACGGGCGTCTCATTGTTCAGCGTCACGTCCTGGCAGACCCGCGGCTCGCAGCTACCCCGCCGCTGGACGTGCCTTGGCCGCATACAGTTGTGCTCGGCCGCGGCCTCCACAGCCGCGCGCGCCTGCCAAAGGGCTATCGCAGTGAAAGAAAACAGACATCTGAGCCTCGATTGTACGCACGTCGGCGCGCCATTTGGAAAGGTTTAGAACAACTATACCTACGTTTGTAATGCGCGTTTCTTCGGCACGTGCTGAGTTCAGCTGTAAGCAATTTACCCGGAACCGCTCTTGAGCGTGGAGCGGAAAGGATTGCCCCATTTTTGCCTAAAATGTTATAACTCTCCCGCCGGAGAAAGGCCGGACGGTCCAAGAATGTATAACCAGATCAATAACTTCAAACGTTCTGCCACGCAGTTTACTTTCGGCAGCATAACGCTGGCGGTGGTGACGCTAGCTTCCTTGTACCTTCAAACACATTTCGCTGCGACGGCGTTCGGCTATTTGCTGGTTATATTGCTGTTTTCATTGATCGGCAGCTTTATCGCCTCATCCGCGCTTTCGGTCTTAGCTATCGCTGCTTTGGCGTACTACTTTGCACCGCCGGCGTTTAGTCTGCGGATCGATGACCCTCAAGTTCTTCTGGTGGTTGTCGCATTCTTTACCGTCTCGATTGTCGGAACACACCTGATTGGAAAAATCCGCCAGGAAAGAGAGGCTGCGCATGAGACTGCGGCCGAACTCCGGCGCAGCACGGCCGATTTGAAGGACCGTGAAAAGCGGTGGCGCGCAATCTTTGAGCACAATCCGGCCATGTACGTCATGGTCGACGAAGCCGGTACCATCCTCAACGTCAATACGTTCGGCGCGACACACCTCGGCTATGCGCGCTCCGAACTCATCGGTCAATCCGTTCTGAGGCTCTTTCTGGAGGAGGATCGCGAGTTCGCACGCACATGCATTCGCAGATGCCTTGAAGATATCGGTCAATCGCAAACCTGGGACGCCCAAAAAGTCAGAAAAGACGGCGTGGTCCTGTGGGTGCGAGAAAATGCCAAAGCCATGCTTTGGGCCGATGACAAGCCGGTTGTCCTGATATCCTGCGAAGATATCACCGAAAAACGGCAGACGGAGCTTGCCCTACAGCGCAGCGAAGCCCATTTGGCTCAAGCGCAGGAGTTGAGCCACACAGGCAGCTTCGGCTGGAACTTCGCCACTGGCGAGGTTTTTTGGTCAAAAGAGCTTTTTCGAATTTTCCAGTTGGATCCGAAGACGATACCGAGGCCGCAACTCGTCGTCGAGCGCACGCACCCGGAAGATCGAGCTTCCGTCCAACAGACGATCGATCGAGCGATGCAAGACCCGCAGGAGTTCGAGCATGAATACCGATTGCTGCTACCGGACGGCTCGGTGAAGCACATCCGCGCGCGGGCGCGAGCGACGACAACCGCCTCTGGCGAAATCGAGTTTGTCGGGGCAGCGACGGATATCACAGTTACAAAGCAAGTAGAGCAGCAGCTACGCCGCAGCGAGGCCTATCTGGCCGAAGCCCAGCATCTCAGTCATACTGGCAGTTGGTCATGGGACGTCCACGGAGTCGATTTTGTGTATCGCTCCGCCGAAGTGAATCGTCTCTTCGGCTTCGACCCGCAAGAGACCGTGTCCATAGAGACTATTCGTTCGCGGATCCATCCGGACGACCTGCCGCGGCTTCAGGACGTGCAGCGACTTGCGAGAGACGGCAAGCAAAACCGCTTCGAATATGATTTTCGAATTTTGCTCCCGGATGGCTCGATGAGGCACATACATTCTGTGGCCCATGTCGTGGTTGGCAGCGACGGTAATATCGGCGAGCTCATTGGGACACATATGGATGTCACTGAGCAATACGCGGCCAGAGAACGCCTGGAAAGCACACTTGCTGCGCTGCGCGAAAGCGAGCAGCGCTTTCGCGACTACGCTGAAACAGCTTCCGACTGGCTCTGGGAGACCGGGCCAGACCATAAAGTCACTCACTTATCGGAACATACCAGCGCTGCGGGAATCCTGGCCACAGGCCTCCTGGGTCTGCCGCGTTGGGACATTGCTTGCGACTTGGAAGACGAACCTGAGAAATGGCGGCAACATCGTGCAAGGCTAGAGGCACATCTGCCATTTCGTGATTTGGTCTATCGCACTGTCAACCGGATGGGATGTCCGATCTACGTCCGGACGAGCGGTAAGCCATTTTTTGACGTAAGCGGCAATTTTCTTGGCTACCGTGGCGTCAGCACCGACATCACCGCTATTATCCGCGCAGACCAGGCCGAACAAGAGCTGCGGAAGGCACAGGCGGAGCTCGCGCATGTGACGCGCGTGACGACGTTAGGAGAGCTGACCACCTCCATCGCCCACGAAATCAACCAGCCACTCGCCGCGATTATCAGCAACGCCGACGCGTGCCTAGGTTGGATGGGCCGCAAAACTCCTGATCTTTCCGCCGCGCGCTCATCCGTTGAATGGATAATCGAAGACGCAATCCGGGCGAGCGAGGTGATCCGTCGCGTTCGCGCGCTTGCGAAGAAGGGCGAGATCGAAATGCTTCCGCTCGACATCAATGACGTCGTTAAGGATGTCATTGCGCTGGTGAATCGTGAGCTGGTTAGCCACCAAGTGACACTGAAAACCGAGCTGACGGCAGCGCTGCCGGCGGTTCTGGGCGACCGGATTCAGCTGCAGCAGGTGATGATCAATCTGGTGATGAACGGGATCGAAGCTATGGACGCAGTTACGGACAGGACGCGCGAACTGGTGATCCAGTCATCTAGGGACGATATGGAACACGTGCGGCTTGCGGTGACTGATAATGGCGTCGGCATCTCGGAGAATGACGCCGATCGGGTGTTAGACCCCTTCTTCACGACAAAATCGAGCGGCCTTGGCATGGGCCTTTCGATCTGCCGCTCGATTGTGGAAGCTCACGGAGGGCGTCTTTCAATCGTCCACAGGCAGGGACCCGGAGCGAGCTTTCGGTTTGACCTGCCGTTGCACAAGGAGGTGGTGTCGTGAACGAACGCTCAAACTCCCAGCGCGAAGGCAGCAGAGCCGAGGCATCGGCAAATGCGATTGTCTTCATTGTCGAAGATGATGTCTCGATGCGTCGGTCGCTTACAAACCTTTTTCAATCCGTCGGCCTGGACGTCGTTGCATTCGGATCGGCCCGAGAAATGCTGCAGAGCAAACTTCCGGACGTCGTTAGCTGCCTGGTTCTTGATGTCCGGCTGCCCGGCTTGAGCGGCCTTGAGTTCCAGACTGAACTAGCCAAGTCGAACATTCATATTCCCATCATCTTCATTACAGGCCATGGCGACATTCCCATGAGCGTCAGGGCCATGAAGGGTGGAGCGGTCGATTTTCTCACAAAACCGTTTCGCGATCAGGAACTGCTGGACGCTGTGATCGCGGCGACCGAACGCGATCGCAAAAGACGGGCAGCCGAGCAGACCGTCGTGAATCTCAAGTCCCTATTTGAGACCCTTAGCCCGCGCGAGCAGGCGGTTATGAAACTAGTCGCTACCGGCTTGATGAACAAGCAGATAGCTGCCGAGCTGGGGCTCGCCGAGATTACGGTCAAGATCTATCGGGGACACGTGATGAAAAAGATGCGGGCCCGGTCGCTGGCGGATTTGATCAGGATGACTGAGACGCTGGGACTCCGTGCTAACCGTCCCGAACAAACCTAAGTATGATTTTACAATTTAACCGCGCAAGCCCACTTTTCGCCCAGGGATGGCTAATGCCTCGGCAGTCGCTAGTCCCGCGCCAGGAGGGCCTGTCTTGTCCACGCCTTTGATTTCTGTCGTTGATGACGACGCATCGGTCCGTGCGGCGACAGAGAACCTTTTGAAATCGCGTGGCTACGTCGTTCAAACGTTTGTGTCCGCCGAGGAGTTCTTGAGGTCGCCGCGGTTGAACGAAACCTCTTGTGTAATCACGGATGTGCAGATGCCGGTTATGAGCGGCTTGGACTTGCTCGCGGAAATGCGGACCCGTGGCTACGGTGTGCCATTCATTTTCATTACTGCCTTCCCCAACGACCGCGTGCGCGCCTCAGCCCTGAGCGCAGGAGCGGCTGGCTTTTTGGGCAAGCCCTTCGCCGGACATACGCTGATCGAGTATCTCGATGCCGCACTGGAGGAGAACGGCGGCGGCGGAGACACATGACGCGATCAGCCTGGCGCCGGACCGGAGCCATACCCAGATCGCAGTCTCCATAATCTCCGGCAGAACGCGGCGGCGAGCCAGACTATTATCTGTCATGTTCTTGTATCCGCAGAACTTCCGCGGGAGAGCACGTCGACGTTGCTGCGACGTCTATTCGACAGTGACCGATTTTGCAAGATTACGCGGCTGATCCACGTCCGTCCCCATAACCACGGCCGTATGATAGGCTAGCAGTTGCACCGCGACGGCATAAACCATGGGCGTAAAGCTTACAGCCATGTTTGGCAACACAATGGTCATGAGCGTATCCACCGTCGCGTCCGAAGCGCCCTTCGCATCGGTGATCAAAATAATGTTACCGCCTCGAGCGGCGACTTCTTGCATGTTCGAGACCGTTTTCTCGAAGACGTCGTCGTAAGGCGCGATCACCACCACGGGCATAGTCTCATCGATTAATGCGATTGGTCCGTGCTTGAGCTCGCCGGCGGCATAACCTTCCGAGTGGATATAGGAGATTTCCTTCAACTTGAGCGCGCCTTCTAACGCCAGGGGCGCCGATGTGCCTCGGCCGAGATAGAGCACGTCGCTCGACTTTGCGATATCACGCGCGAGCTTCTCGATCTGTGGTTCGACCAACAGCGCCGCAGCAATCAGCCGCGGCACTTCGATAAGCTCGCGTACGAGCTTCGATTCATCGATCTCGGACAGCATGCCGCGCTCCTTGCCTGCTGCGACGGCAAGCGCCGCCATCACCGCCAGCTGGCAGACGAATGCCTTGGTGGAGGCGACGCCGATTTCTGGACCAGCCAGTGTCGGCAGCACGGATTCGCTCTCGCGTGCGATCGTTGACGTCGGGACGTTGACCACGGATATCGTGTGCAGGCCCTGGCTCTTGGCATAGCGCAACGCAGCCAGCGTGTCGGCGGTTTCCCCCGACTGCGAGATAACGATCGCGAGATCACCGTGGCGCAGAGGCGCCTCCCTGTAGCGGAACTCGGACGCAACATCGATTTCGACAGGCAGGCGCGCCAGCCGCTCGAACCAGTATTTGGCGATATAACCGGCATAACTTGCCGTGCCGCACGCCGTAATTGAGATGCGCTGAATGAAATTAAAGTCGAACGGTAGTGTGAGCGGCAGGGCTATGCGCTCGGCTGCCATATCGAGATAATGCGCCAATGTCTGCCCGACTGCTGTCGGCTGCTCGTGGATTTCCTTGGCCATGAAGTGGCGATAGTTCGCCTTGTCCACCAGGAGTGACGACACGCCAGACTTTGATGTTTCCCGATGCACGACAGCCCCGTCTTCGCCATAGATCATGCAGATCGTACGGGTAAGCACGGCCCAGTCGCCGTCTTCAAGATAGGTGATGGCATCAGTCAAGGGCGCGAGTGCGATCGCGTCCGATCCCAGATAAACTTCGCCGGTACCATGTCCGATCGCAAGGGGCGACCCCTTGCGCGCCCCGATCAAAAGATCCTCATGGCCTTTGAACAGGAATGCCAGAGCGAAAGCTCCGCGCAGTCGTGGCAGCGAGGCTTGTACCGCATCCCGCGGCGAGTAACCATTCTTGAGATACGATTCGACGAGATGCGCCACCACCTCGGTGTCGGTCTCTGAGCTGAAATGAGCTCCATTCCGCTCCAGTTCGGCCCGCAGTTCGCGGAAATTCTCAATGATCCCGTTATGAACGACCGCGACATTTTCCGTTGCGTGCGGGTGAGCATTGCTCTCGGTCGGTTTTCCATGCGTCGCCCAGCGAGTGTGACCAATACCGCTATGACCCGACGGCGGATAATCGCGCAGCCGCTCCTCAAGGTTTCTCAGCTTACCTTCAGCGCGCCGGCGCTCGATACGGAGACCTTCGAGCGTCGCGACGCCCGCGGAGTCATAGCCACGATATTCCAATCGTCTGAGCGAAGCGACCAATTGCCCAGCGACCGGACCACGTCCCAAGATGCCGACTATTCCACACATATCGATCAATGCAGCCCACGTTCAAGAAGCCAAATGCCCCCTAAAGGAGCATTTTCACGAATTTCGCGCGCCCGGTTGGGAATGGGTATCAAGTTCTGAATTTGATGCAGTTGCCTGTCACCGTCGCATTCACAGGCGTGAGTTCTATGTCTTTCAACCATTATCGCCTCGCCCAGCCACGCTCCGCCTTTGGTTGTCCGCTATCAAGTACAAACTGCGATGCGGCCGCGAATGGCGTGACTGCTTCGAGGTGGGCTCTATATGCAGGCGCGCTTGCGCGGCTTGGTGCGGCATCTAACCCCGGCACAAACAGATCCGTTGCTCGATGGCGACGATAACAACCGGCGTCGCAACAACCCCAGTGCGAGGATATATCGCGCAGGGCGTCAGGCTTCATAGATTGAGGACATTTGAACCAGATCGACAGACCCGTTGTCTCACAGTAAAACGTCATGTCTTATTTGGCTCATCGTCGCTAATGAGCCATTCACGGCTCTTCAGCTCAAACTCCCGATAAACGCGCGGCGACGCGGCCGATCCGGTTAGCAGCTGGTGTGGGGGCACTGAGTCCCCGCACCTCACCGAGGGTATCCACGAGAGGCTTGCACCGGCCGCGCTCCATTGGACAGAAGAATGCAGCCTCACGGCACTCTCCACATGGCCGGGTGTCGGCGTGTTTGCGCAGCCGCTCTAGGACGGCTTAAGACGCTCATCATACTCGGATGTAAGCTATACGATTGGCATCGAACACTCTATTGTACGGACGTAAGCTTTCGATATCGAAACGTTCGAAGAACTATACCGACGTTTGCTACTCTTCCTCATTTTGTCTTGCGTCTACCGTCCACTTCCTACGCGAGCTGCACTATTGGCAGAAGCGCAGAGGTAGATGCCCCTAGCGCCCAGATCGCGTGCTCTATTCGGAGGTGGGGCCGCTTTGTAGAATACGATATTGGTGTGCAGCTTCACTGTGTGCCGGCTTGCACGCCGTCATTCCCCATAAATGCGTCGACAACCGCACCTCAGCACATCGCTCTATTCGGCCGTGGCCGACCCACGCAAATGGATACAGCATGTACCTGGAGACGGATAAGGAACACAGACCGTCGGCATCCATCTCATAGGAAACATCGCTGGATCAGCGCGTCTAACTGGGTCTGCGTGTACGGCGTTTCGTCCAGCTCGTTTGCGCGGGTGTCAAGTGGGTCGCGCGTGTTAGCTGACGTTCCTTTTTGACTCTGAATGGTACGGTCGAGAATAAATCAATGTATATAGTGCGCATTTCTATATGAGGTGTATGACTAGAGTAACGATCGCTTTCCTTTTATTGCGGGTGGTGCGCGCTTGCGCATCTAGATCGTGAAAGGGCCCCGCAAATCGCGTTTCGAAAGGGCGCCCTCGTTCCGGCGGAACTAAGAGAAACAATGGCGGCTCAGGACTCAAAGCGGCGCGTTGCGCTGATCACCGGCGTGACCGGGCAGGACGGCGCGTATCTCGCCGAATATCTGCTCGGTCTCGGCTACACCGTGCACGGGATCAAGCGGCGGTCGTCCTCGTTCAACACCGCGCGCGTCGACCATCTCTACCAGGATCCGCACGCCGGCAACGTGCCGTTCCTGATGCACTATGGCGACATGACGGATTCGACCAATCTGATCCGCCTGGTGCAGCAGATCCGGCCGACCGAGATCTACAACCTCGCCGCCCAGAGCCACGTCCAGGTCAGTTTCGAGAGCCCGGAATACACCGCCAACGCCGACGCGATCGGCGTGCTGCGGCTCTTGGAGGCGATTCGCATCCTCGGCATGGAAAAGGAAACGCGGTTCTACCAGGCTTCGACCTCGGAGCTTTACGGGCTCGTGCAGGAGGTGCCGCAGAAGGAGACCACGCCGTTCTATCCGCGCTCGCCCTATGGCGTCGCCAAGCTCTACGGCTACTGGATCACGGTGAACTACCGTGAGGCCTATGGCATGTTCGCCAGCAACGGCATCCTGTTCAACCATGAGAGCCCGATCCGCGGCGAGACCTTCGTGACGCGCAAGATCACCCGCGCCGTTGCCCGCATCGAGGTCGGCCTCGAGAACAAGCTCTATCTCGGCAATCTCGACGCCAAGCGCGACTGGGGCCACGCCCGCGACTATGTCGAGGGCATGCACAGGATCCTGCAGGTGGACGAGCCCGGCGACTTCGTGCTCGCGACCGGCGAGACGCGGTCGGTCCGCGAGTTCGTCGAGCTGGCGTTTGCCGAGGTCGGCCGCAGCATCGAATGGCGCGGCAAGGGCGTCGAGGAGGTCGGTATCGACAAGGCGTCCGGCAACACCCTGGTGCAGATCGATCCGACCTATTTCCGCCCGACCGAGGTCGATCTTCTGATCGGCGACGCCAGCAAGGCGCGCGCCAAGCTCGGCTGGGCGCCGAAGACGCCGTTCGCGCAGCTGGTGAAGGAAATGGTCGCCAGCGATCTCGTCGAGGCCAGGCAGGACGCGGCCAATGGCAAGCACGGCGTTTGAGCTGAAGGGCAAGACGGTCTTCGTTGCCGGCCATCGCGGCATGGTCGGCTCGGCGCTGATGCGCCGGCTGGCGCGCGAGGAGGCCGATCTCCTGACGGTGTCGCGCAGCGAGGTCGATCTGCGTGACCAAACCGCGGTGAATGCCTGGTTTGCCGCGAAGCGGCCGCAGGCCGCGTTCCTCGCTGCCGCCAAGGTCGGCGGCATCGTCGCCAACAACACGCTGCGGGCGGAATTCCTCTACGACAATCTGGCGATCTCGAGCAACGTGATCGAGGCGGCCCATGCCAATGGCTGCGAGAAGCTGATGTTCTTCGGCTCGTCCTGCATCTATCCGCGCCTGGCGCCGCAGCCGCTGCGCGAGGATTCGATGTTGACCGGCCCGCTGGAGCCGACCAACGAGCCCTATGCCATCGCCAAGATCGCCGGCATCAAGATGGCCGAGGCCTATCGCAGCCAGTACGGCGCCGATTTCATCAGCGTGATGCCGACCAATCTTTACGGCCCCGGCGACAATTATCACCCCGAATACAGCCACGTCGTCGCCGCGCTGATCCGCCGCTTCCACGAGGCCAAGGTTTCGGGCGCCGGCAACGTCGTGGTGTGGGGCACCGGCACGCCGCGCCGCGAATTCCTCTATGTCGACGATCTCGCCGACGCCTGCGTCCATCTGATGAAGACCTATTCATCGCCCGAACTGGTCAATATCGGCACCGGCGAGGACATCACCATCGCCGAGTTCGCACTCATGGTCGCGGCCGCCGTCGGTTTTCGCGGTGAGATTAGCTTCGACACGTCGCGCCCGGACGGCACGCCGCGCAAGCTGCTCGACGTCGGTCGGCTGGCGAGGCTCGGCTGGCATGCCCAGACCGCGCTGGAAGATGGCATTCAGCTAGCGTATCGGGCATATCTCGCCGACAGCAAATGGACGGCACTGCTTGTCCCCGACAAGTGGCGTAAGCAGGCCCATCCGAGGATCCGTGCACGGGTATCACCTAGCTGGCCCCGTCGCTCGCGTAACGATTAACTTTGCCGCGCGTTGCCCAACGCTCTTCGTCAGCAGCGCTCGGTTGGACGTTCGATTCATCCAAGTGACACGCACATCCTAGCTACGGTTCAGCGAGCCAACTCGCAGGAACAGAGGAATGGTTGTGATCGAGAGTGCCGTTTTACTGCTATCAGGTTGGGATCTGATCGACTCTTAGCCTTGAACGCCGGCGCCGCAGCCGATCATTGGCTCGAAACGTGCCGGTGTCCTTTTCCTCTCGATCGGCGGCCTAGCGAGGTTCGGCCATAACCATCCGCGCCGACAGCGTGACGATGCACATGAGCGCGCCTAACATGCCGAACGCAAAAGGCAAGCCGGTCATGTGTGCGACGAGCCCGATGCTGGCGGGACCCATCAGTATACCGGCGTAGCCAGCTGTCGTGATGACCGCGATTGCAACGCCCACCGGCATCACCTTCTGTTTGCCGGCGCGGCGACACAGCACAGGTACAACATTTGAAATACCCAATCCAATAAGCAGGAACCCAGCCATGGCAATTACCACAACCGGCGCGGCGACCACAGCCAGGAAGCCTATCATGATTGGTAGAGTTCCGAGCATCAATGTGGCACGGTCGCCGATTCGCTCCACTACGGCATCTCCGCCGAGACGTCCCGCAGTCATCGCGATGGCGAAGAGCATACAGCCAAGACCTCCATGCGCCTCAGCGAGAAGATCTTGCCCAACGAGAAGCAAAGCGCTCCAATCAAGCATTGCACCTTCGACAAGAAACGTAATAGCCGCGAGCGCAGCTATTAGCACCACACTGCGATGGGGCAAGACAAACACTGGCCCCTGCTGCCTTACACTCGTCGCGGTCAACCGCGGCCAGGCCGACACAATCGCGATCATCATAAACATCGAGCAGACTAACGTTGAAAAAAGCGGACCAAGCTGAAGCGAAAGGAACAAAGTCACGGCGGCAGAGCCGGTGAATTCGCCGATGCTGTAATGGGCATGGAAGCCGGACATCAATGGACGGCCGGTGGCGCGCTCCAGTTCAATCGCATAGATGTTCATGGCTACATCGATCGCCCCCAGTGAAACGCCGAACGCAAACAGCGTGGCACCGAGCGCAAGAGGTGTTCCGGCGATAGCAAGCCACGGCAGGATAAGCGCGAGGCCGAGTCCACCGACGAAGATAATGGGCTTGCTGCCGTACCGCGCATTCGACACGCTGGTCAAAAGCATAGCGAGAACGGATCCCATTCCGAGACAGAGCAGCAGAAGACCGAGCATGCGGTCATCTACCGCGAGCCGCTCCTTGGCGAGCGGCACCAAAGGCGCCCACGCCGCGAGGCCAAATCCGGCAACAAAAAACGCAAGCCGCGTCCCAAGCAGGCCGGCTGCCCAATTGGCAGATGGTATCACAGGCACTCCTGAGAGAACGGGCTGGTGAGCGCGGCGCCCCTCATCCTGTGTGCGCCGCCTGCAAGCGGTCCGATGATGGCCTCACGTTGACATTTTTCATCCCTGCAAATGCGATGCCATCGCAAAAGCTCGAGCCACTCCCGGAGTGGCAAGCGTCAACGCGGAATGATCGTCAAGCCCCGGACACCGGTTTGGCCTATCTTTCTCGGATAGCTAGCCGTACGAAGGACACTAGTCTTTGCTTGTTTCCGACGGTTAGAGGCGCAACAGCTCGAGTTGCCTTTGTCGCAAAGCGCACAAAGCCGACGGCACCCGGACCTTGCGTTTACTTCGAGAAGAACACCACAGCTCGCGTGAACACGGCCGTCAGCTCCCCGGCAGCATTTGCTGTCAATCTGGAAGCTCTCACAAAACGCAAAGGCGCTGCGCTACGCCTGAGCTCAATACAACGAACATTCATGGAGGACCGGAGCTGACCGCGGGGAACTTCTACGCTATACCGGGGCATCGGATCGCGGCAGATCATCCGAACGTGACGGAAAATCAGAGCTGCGATTCCAAATTCCCGGTGTGGGAGCGCTGGGTTGTGATGGAGCAATCAACCAAATCCTCCCTGCCATTTATGTTGGCGCCAGAAGGGCAGCATCGGCGTCGCGTGCAGTCATCAATTACCTTTGCTATCTGGTTAGGTCCAGGAAGCGCGCGTTCGATAGCGAGCTGGTCGCCGGCATCCCTCAAGCGCTTATATCCGCGGAGCGCCGCGACTGTCGTTCTGACCAGGTCGGACTGTGCGTGGTAACGAATGAGTATAGCAAGCAAAAATCGATCAGTATTGTCGCCGTCATCACGCTGTAAGCCCAGCCGTTCTGCACGAGATCGAGCTCGATCAACACCCGTGACAGACCGAATCCCACGATCCAAGCATCAAAGCTCATGCAAATGCGTCGAAACATCTCCGGATCAAGCCGCCGAATGACGTAGGATCCCAGCGGGATGCCGAGCAAAACACTGGGTATAAAGGCATAAAGCAGGCTGCCGCTTTCGGAAATGAAAAGGCCGAGCTTGTAGTAGACAAAGGCAGTCGCGCTCGATTCCACTACGCGAACCAGGGCAAGACCGGCGCGAAATTCGTTTTTGACGAGGCCCTGGTTGTTAAACAGCATGGCCAAAGGCGGGCCGGAGATAGTCGTCACCGAATAGAGGATGCCCAGCATCGACCCGAATGGCAGACCGATCAGCCAGCTCGCTTCGATAGGGCGGCGCCAGCCCGCGGCTTGCAACAAGATCAGGGGCAAAATGATCGTGTACGTGGCGAATTTGATCCAGCCCGGCTGCAGTGAGGCCAACGCATAGCCCCCGAGCGCAATGCCTGGCAAGAGCCCAAGCAAGATGGGAAACACTCGTCTCCAAACCGCCGGCACACCCTTCAGATTGATGAAGAGGACGTAAACGTTGACGAAGACTTCGATGATAACAATGGCCGGGTTGAGAATGCGATTGGGGTAGAAAACCAGCGCAAGGGGTACAGTGAGCGACGAAAAACCGTAGCCAATGGCTCCATTTACAAAGGCCGCAAAACAAGTTGTTGCGGCCAAAAATAGCATAGCACCATCAAACTCAGGCATTTACTTAACCTTCCTAGTCCGGAGCGCGTCCGATCACACGTCAGCGAATCAGACGTGGACATTGGTCATCAGGATTGCGGCAGATTCCGCCCTCGCTTCGCAGCTCCGGCGACCTTCACATTGGCTTTTGGCCGTGGCCAAGCGCGCTAGTTTCTCTTATTATCGACTTCGGTTGTATGAAGCTGCGTTGTACTTCCCCTACCCGACCGCGATAACTCAGCTAATACGTGTCAGTCTATTTTTCGGCTTGTCGATCGCTGGTTTTCGTATCGAAGCCATGACTGCGGCGGTCGTAGATGCGAGGGGCTCCTGACGACCAGTTCCGAACGGTCCCCAGTGGACTTGAACTGTCGGCAACTAAACCCTAAGGTCGTTGCAACCCAGAGGTCGTCGTTTTCAACTAGCAATGCGAGGCGCTCAGACGGGAGTAAAGCAATTCGCTCCAGAGACGTTGGGATAATAGCAACATCACCTTTTCAGCGTTGACAAGTTCTTCGCCGGCCGCCTGACGCTCGCCAAGCTGGGCAGCATGTGGCGACGATCTCGTTACGCGAAAAGCATGAGGCCGTCCCAGGCTCTATCGCTGACCACACCGGCATCATGAAGCGGCCGCATTTTTGGCAGTGTGCAGCCCTTCTCCTCGGGCAAACGATGGGTCAAAACAGGCGCAGCAGTTGGACATCATCCTTGTACCCTCGTGAATTTCGAGTCGATAAAATCACCGCGGTCGGCGAACAACGCCCTATCCGGAGCAGCAATCGAGCGAACGCGGATTGATTAATCGTTACTATTTGGCCAGCTGGACATCAGCAGCGCCGGTGAGTTCAACCTCTGTGCCGTTCTTCCCGTGACCGGCGCTCGCGTCGGCTCGGTGATCGGACGCGATTGCGACATAGACCGCCGGCAGCACGAAGAGAGTGAAGAGCGTGCCGATAGACATGCCAGCGACGAGCACCAGCCCGATCGAAAAGCGACTCGCGGCGCCAGCTCCCGTTGCGGTCAACAAGGGTATGAGGCCCGTGACCATCGCCGCCGTCGTCATCAAGATTGGACGCAACCGGACGCGTGCCGCCATCTCTATAGCCGAGCGACGGTCAAGTCGCTCCTTGAGCTGCAGTTCATTGGCGAACTCAACCATCAAGATGCCATGCTTGGAAATCAACCCGACCAGCGTTAGCAGTCCGACCTGGGTGTAGATGTTGATCGTCGCCCAGCCCAAAAATAGCGGTATCAGGGCGCCGACGATTGCCATCGGCACGCTGATCATAATAACGAGGGGATCGCGCAGACTTTCGAACTGCGCCGCAAGCACCAAGAATATGACGATAAGGGCAAACGCGAAGGTAATGGCCAGTTGGTTACCCTCGTGCACATATTGCCGGGCGTCGGCAAGGAAGTCGTGGCTGAAGCCTGCGGGCAGTTTCTTTGCCTGCGCTTCCAGGAAGTCCACGGCCTGACCGATCGTAACGCCGGGCATTGGCACGGCTTGAAAGGTCGCGCAGTTGAGCTGGTTGTAGTGCGTGAGTGCGTTCGGATCAGTCGCAGTCTCCACCGAGACTACGGTAGACAGCGGAAGCATCGAACCTTTCGCGGTCTTCACATAATAGTTTCCGATCGCTTCCGGGGCCAAGCGTTGCTCGCGGGGCACCTGCGGAATCACTTGGTACGAACGGCCTTGCAGATTGAAGTGATTGACGTAGTTTCCGCCAAGTAGGGTGGCGAGCGCGTTACCAATATTCTGCATGGTGATGCCAAGATCGTTGGCCTTCGATCGATCGACCTTGATTCGTACCACGGGCTGATTGAACTCGAGGTCAGAATCGCTGACCATGAACAGACCGCTTTTGCGCGCGGCATCCTTCAGGTTCGACATCTGCTCATAGACGGATTGGAAACCTAGCGTCGAATTGATCACCATCTGCACTGGTAGCCCGTCCGTGCCTCCCGGAAGCGACGGCAGGCTAAACGCAAATGCGTTAATACCTTCGATTTTGGACAGCTCGACCTGGACAAGGGACTTTAGCGCGATCGATGACCGCTTGCGCTCATCCCAAGGCTTGAGCAACATGCCGGCCATCCCTCCCCGCGAGCCGCTAGTGCCGTTGAGCACGAAGCTCAAATCGGTCTCGGGAAACTTCTGAAACGCCTTTTCGAGCTTGGCGCCGTAATAGTTGAGGTAGTCGATGTTGGCGTATTTCGGCGCTTTGGTTAGCGCGAATACAATCCCTTGATCTTCCTCCGGCGCGAGTTCCTTGGAAGTGTGCATATAGAGAAAACCGACGAGACCCAGCATGGTCAGGGCGAACAGCCCGGTAATCGGACGATAGTCGAGCGAGCGGTCGAGCTTGCGTCCGTACCAGCGTGTCGTGGCGCCAAACACGCGGTTCACAACTCTTGCAAACCGCCCCTCCTCAGCGCTCTTCAGGCAGACCGAGCACATCATCGGCGACAGCGTCAAAGCGATCACGCCCGACACGATCACCGCCCCCGCCAGCGTAAACGCGAACTCGCGGAACAGCGCGCCGGTGACGCCCCCGAGAAAACCGATGGGCGCGTATACGGCGGCCAACGTAATCGTCATGGAGACGACGGGGCCCACGATCTCGCGCGCGCCTCTCGCAGCAGCCTGGAGGGGCGGCGCACCTTCTTCCAGATGGCGATGAACGTTCTCCACCACGACGATCGCGTCGTCGACCACGAGACCGATCGCGAGTACCATCGCAAGGAGGGTAAGGAGATTGAATGAAAATCCCAACGCCAGCATCATGCTGCAGACACCGATGAGCGACAACGGAATGGTAACGACGGGAATGATGACCGACCGCAGCGAGGCCAGGAATAGAAAGATGACCACCACCACTATCACGACGGCCTCAATGAGCGTCTTCTCCACTTCATCGATCGACGATTGAATGAATTTGGTGGAATCGTAGGCCACTTTCATCTTCAGTGCCGGCGGCAGGTTGCGTTCCATTTCTGGAAACAGCGCCCGAACACCTCGCACTATGTTTAGCGGATTGCCCTGCGGGCTCGCCTGGACACCGATGAATACCGCGTGCTCGCCGTTCATGGAGACGCTGACGTCTGTGGTCTGCGCGGCAAGCTCGACTGCCGCAATGTCCTCCATGCGTACAAAGCCGCCGTCATTCGCTTTGACGACCATGCGCTTGAAGTCATCGACACTCCGCAGGTCGGTGTTTGTCGTGACGTCGGAGATAGTGAAATAGCCCTTGGTCTGACCGGACGCGGCCTGGAAGTTGTTGGCAGCGATTGCAGCCGAAACATCTGCCGGCGACACGCCGTGCCCCGCCATTTTCGCAGCATCGAGCCATAGCCGCATCGCAAAACTTTGGCTGCCCAAGATGTCAGCCGCCGCAACGCCGTCGACGGTCGACATAACCGGTTGCACGACGCGCGAGAGATAGTCCGAGATCGCGCTGGCCGTCAGTTCCTCGCTGGAGAAGGCGATGTACATGACAGCGGTAGCCTGACCGCTTGACTTAGTGACGACCGGATCGTTCGATTCTTTCGGGATTAACGATTTGACTGAATTGACCTTAGACAGCACCTCGGTGAGTGCCTCGTTGGGATCGAAATTGAGCTTGATGTAGACTTGGATCGTCGACGCACCGAGCACAGATGAGGAAGTGACATAGTCGACGCCCTCTGCGGAAGCGACCGCCTGCTCCAGAGGAGTGGTGATGTACCCCTGGATCATGTCGGCGGAGGCGCCAGGATAGGAGGTCGTGATATTGACGACCGTGTTAGACAGTTTGGGATACTGCCGGATTGGCAGAACAGCGGCCGCGCGAAGGCCGATCAGCAAGATCAGTAGACTGACGACGATAGATAAAACCGGACGCTTGATGAAAAGCTCTGTAAATGTCATCTCGACTCGCATTCAAAGAGGGTGACGCAAACTCGCTAGCGAGTCGCGCGACAGCCATCGTTATTAAAGCGGCAACTGCGGCCAGGCCCCTGCTATAAGCGAAACTGAAGTGGCCGCTCTAAAGACTCGTATGTTCCCAAGCAGAGGCTCAGCCTTCCGCTTCTTCCATTCTCGCTGCTTATGATGAACGCCGACCCCGCTTGGCTGAGTGCGATCTCGAATACGGAGCGCCTTCGCAAGATAAGACCCAAGTCCTTTTTGCGCGTAATCAGCCTGAGGTCCGCCTCAGGATGTGGAGGTGGGCTCACGTGCTTCCATTTACTCTCGTGCTCAAGTCTGAATGGAGCGCAAAACCGTCTAGGTGAATCGCGTCAGTTCAAGGCTTCGACCCGTTCGATCGAATGATTCAGCTTTGAAATCGAAAGTATGGACAACCAGGCAGATGCTCAACTCTACAAAGGTAAGCGGGTGATATCGCATGGGCTACAAAGCCTATACCAAGGTTTGTTCTCGGTCCGACTCAAACTTCCACAGTATTCCCCCAGGCGGGTCGGGCGACGGTCCCGTCTTGTACGCGGCCTCGTGCCACTCAAGCTTCTTCTTGGGCTTTCTCATCATCCTTAGGTCGGCTCGGAAGCGATCGCCTGCGCCAGCGTGCAGGCGATATGCTCACGCATCATTGAGAGCTTTGCGCTGGACGGCAATGAATGTGGCGACATTTATGTTGGCCGGCGTACGGGTGACGAGATGTTCTACGCCGGCAAGGTCGACCACGGCTTCGACAAGGCCTCGGCCACCGATCTCCACAAACTACTGACGCCGCTGATCCGCAAGACCCAGGCCCACACCAAACGCATCGAGCATAAGGCGATCTAGGTTGCGCCGAAGCTGTTCGTCGAAATCGAGCAATCTTGTCAACTGCCGAAGGTAAGGGGCGACATTCAGCTCTTTCATGGTGTCGGGGAGGATCCATCATCATTACCTCACCGCGCTGCAGCTTCTGCAATGATACCCGCTGGCTCTGGGAGGTGAATCCGGCTCAGCCATACAAAGACCAACGCCTGCATGCGCGACGCACTGTCAGGATCCCGCGTCCAGTCTGTTGCAAACCCGACGATCACGGCTTTGTCCCGCCCTCGCCGCAAGAATTCAAGCCGGATCTGTATCGGCGCTAGGGCGCCTACTCATAATTCGCCGTGTTCGCTTTACCACTAAAACCAGTCATCGCCGGGCGACCAGGGCATGTCGGTGATGGGCGATAAGGCGACATCGCGAGCTATTTTTGATTTTGACGCGACGAACTCCTACGAATTTCTTTAAACATGCGTATTCAGATTGGTACGTTGCTTGCTTTGTTCAGGACCTCATCACCCACGATTATCTTCTGAGCGGACCTGCGTCGCTGCAAATGCAAAGTCCGCCCGGAGATCGCCGTGCGGCGAAACTATGGAACCGATGTAGACCGGGGTGTCGGTCTAAATAGCAGACTGCAGCGCAAAGGTGGCGATGCTGAACTGCCAGTCGAGGGGAGCGGTTGCAAAGGCCGTCGTGACTTCTGGTAAGTCCATCCTTGTACACGATAACGCCATTGACCCCGTCATTTCACGCGCACGACCTCATTAAACTTCACGTCTGATTCTGATCTAGAATGATGAGGTAGAACATGCAAAGGCGTGGCGCGGTGGTCGACCAGCCACTGAAATGAAATCAGGTCGTTCTTTCGTGCGTCAGAAGGGACCTAATTCGTTCTCACGATGAACCGTAGTTTGCTTCCGGAGCGTAGCTGAGGAGATTGGGGCGCAATGACGTGTATTGTTGGACTGGTTAATAAAGGCACTGTTTACATCGGTGGCGATAGCGCCGGTTTGGACTCGAACTACTCTCTCGTCGTCCGCAACGACAGGAAGGTATTCCGGAGCGGTGATTTCGTCATGGGCTTTACCAGCTCATTCCGGATGGGACAGCTTTTGGCGTTTGGCTTCCATCCTAACAGGCCGCGCGTGGGTGTCGATGTGATGACTTACATGGTCACCGACTTCATCGACGCCGTGAGAGCTCGAATGAAGTATGGCGGCTTTGCTAGGACGAGGGATTCTGCTGAATACGGCGGGACGTTCCTTGTCGGCTACGCCGCCCGGCTGTTCCATATCTCGGACGATTACCAGGTTGGAGAATCGGTCCATGGGTTCGATGCGTGCGGATGCGGTAATGCGATAGCGCTCGGTTCGCTGAGATCAACACGCGACTGGAATGACCCCAAAGCACGCCTCCTTGAAGCTTTGGGCGCCGCCGAGACGTTCAGCGCGGGTGTCCGCGGGCCGTTCTATTTAGAGCAGGCGGACTGCACAAATAATTGAACGATCCTTATCGTCCTCAGTCTATCCGACGACGTCATACGTGCCAGCCTGAACCTGTGTGCAGTTGAATTTGCTTGAGTGAAGGTGTTCCTGGGCAGTCATTCAGTTTAATTGCGGGTGATCTCCGCATTGTTGGACCGACCTGCATCTTAGCCAGAAAGTCCCTTGAGCATCGAAGTCCATGTGTTCGACTCAAAGTCGTGTCTTTGTCTCATCGTCCATGAGGGACAGTTACCGTCATCAGACCTTGTTCGGAGCAGGGCCCATTACGGCACCGGCTGGGGCTCGAAATGAGACGTTTTCACAAATCCGATATATGCCGTGATGACCACCATGAACAGCATCGCCGCGCGGCTGCGCGGTAAGCAGATCCGCGTAACCGCGGCGACCTTCGCTGTACCGGAGCCAAACCGGAAAAGATAAGTGATAAGGAGAGCAGCCCGAACCAAGGCAACCTTACCTGGGTTTGCATATGGTTCCGTGTCCGTCTTTTATCGTTAATTCGCCGTAGCAAGCAATGTGATACTTGCGTCCCACAATAGGCATCTCGTCTGCTTGAGAGAATGAAGGCACGTTAATCGAGAGCTTCTTTACGAGAACTTCCTCGTATCCACCATCTCTCTCCAAGATCACGCGCCATTTCCACTCCCCGCCCGGGCTTTCGTCTGCCATTGTGTTGTAGCGGAGTCGGATCAAATTGCTCATCGAGAGTACCTGAAGACCATGTCCGATACGAGAGATAGAGAAAATCTATCGCCATCGCCGATGGGAGGCGAGGGCTTGCCCAACCGAGAACGCCTCGCCGATGCCAGCTTGCTCTTCCTTGAAGCAGTTCAAAACTTAACTGCTCAAAGATCTTTCTCCAAGACATACGAAAGTTTGCGCGATAGATCGCTCAGGATCATGCAAGCTCGGCCCCACATCGTGATAGTCCTTTTGTGAAGAGAAGGAACGCGGTCCGCGTCACTGCTCTTAGCGGCCCAAGCGGCCTAAACAGATCTCGGATTGTGAAACCGATTTGAGGGGTTATGGCGAAATCCTCAAAGCTTGTCGTTGCGAAGAACGGGCGTGCGCTTCTTGTCAGACGCCGTCGCGACGGGCTCTGGATGTTTCCGGGCGGCCGCAAGCGTGCCGGTGAGAGTGACAGGGCGTGCCTTCGTCGAGAGGTTGCGGAAGAACTTCCGAAAATCAAACTCGGACCGTTGAAGCTCTGGAAGGAAGTGAAGGGCACGAACCGCCGATCTGGGCGCAAGATGAGCGATGCTGTTTTCGTGGCTAAGAAAGCGTCGGGCCAATTGAAGATTGGTGACACAAAGGAGATCGACAAGGCGGTCTGGCGCAAGCCGCGACGGATCAGGCTAACGCCGACGTCCCGCTACATTCGGGACAAGCTGTTTCCCAAGTGAACAATAGCCGGTTACTTGCACGTTGATTTCCGCTCAAGGCAACAAACTTCGCCGCATCGCATATTGGCTCTTACCATCGGACGGGATTACCTTCTATCTCTTTGTGAACTTGATCTCGATGCGCGACGAGACTCGCTCTTAGAGCTCGGTCATAGGGCCGCAGGCCCGACCAGGCAGGCGCATCGCCTTAAAGAGAAATGGCACCCGCAGGAGCGTGAGCAAAGCGACGCCGAAGGCGGCACGCGGGACCGAGTGCAGCGACGAGACCGGTTAAAAGGGCACCCGGGAACTGGGCAGTGATAGCGACGCCGGCATACTTCATGACGGCGGGCCCCTTTCCCGAGTGCCCCCGGCGAGGAGCACCAAAGCTCTGGCGCGAGGGATCGGAGCCGCACGGCGTGCGCCGTTGTGGCGTGAAGAAGAAGGGAGTGTTCGAAAGAATGGAGCCTACTGGTAGGGCTCTTACTTACCCGGCTTACCGGTGTCGGAAATGACTGAGACCTCGAAAGAGGAACGGGACCAGAGCATGCCGGGAAACGTCTCGAAATCGGGCGCCGCAGCCCGGTGGAGAGCACAGAGTAAGGTGTGCATGGTGAAAGCTGCATTGCCTGAATCCCAGTTTCCAGTCGCCAAAGGGCTGGCAGTAGCGAACGCGGCTGACACGCTACGCCACGCGGGGCGGATCGCACCGGCCAGTGCGAACTGCCACCAGTCCGCGTGGGACGACCACCATCCGTGGGTCAAGGAGACGAATGTGACACCTAAACACACCGCAACTCCCCGCACACGTAACTACGGGATCGCCTGCAACAGGTTCTTTCGAGGACCTGTATGGCGACGGAGCCGTCATAGTACCCAAATGCCCGGCGTAATGGCCGGGACAGCCGCCGCGAGGCGGACGATCATGCGTATAAGGCCGGGCGACCGGACCGAAAGCGCCTCCGATCGGGGGAAGGACGATGCCGCGAATAACGGCATGTGCAGTATGCGTAGAAAAGATTCTTCGACGGAGAGGTTCTGCTGATGCAGGCCGTTACCATCCAGAGAAGAATTGAATCACTGCCGACCTTGTCGCGGTCGGGCAAGCGCGTAAGTGGCCTTCACCGCCTGATGAGATCTCCGCGTCTCTTCGAGTGGGCCTACGAAAAGGTCTCCCGCAACAAGGGAGCCCTGATGCCCGGTGTAGACGGCAAGACCTTCGACGGCATGTCGCTGGAGAAGCTCGCCGACATCGCCAGGCGCGTGGCGGATGGCACTTATCGCTTCCGGCCGGTCCGGCGGGTTTATATCCCGAAGGACAACGGCAAGACACGACCGCTGGGTATCCCCACGGTGGAAGACCGGCTCGTTCAGGAGGCGGTCAGGATTCTACTTGAGGCGATCTACGAACCTGTGTTCCTCAATGAATCACATGGGTTCCGCCCGGGGCGATCCTGTCATACCGCACTCAAGCTCATCAAGAAGAGTTGGACGGGCTGCAAGTGGCTGGTCGAAGTGGATGTGCGTGGGTTCTTCGACAACATCGACCATGACATCCTGCTTGGGCTTCTTAGGAAGCGGATCGATGACGATAAGTTCATCGGTCTGATCGAGGGAATGCTCAAAGCAGGCTACATGGAAGATTGGGTCTACGGACGCACTTACAGTGGTACGCCACAGGGCGGCGTTGTCTCGCCCTTGCTCGCCAACATCTATCTGCACGAGTTGGATCAGCACATGCAGATGATGAAGGCGGACTTCGACAAAGGCAGTGAGCGACGTCCATTCCCGCGCTACGTGGCGTTGGAACGGCGCGTCCTCAGTCTCCGCCGGAAGATTGAACGGCTCCGTGCCGAAGGTGCGGATCGGGCCGAGATCGATGCTGCATTTGCGGAGATCAAAGCCGTCAATAAGGTGAGACGGAAAGTGCCTTCCGTCGATCCGATGGACCCCAACTTCAAAAGGCTCCGCTACTGCCGCTATGCCGACGACTTCCTCATCGGCGTGATCGGGAGCAAGCGGGACGCGTGCGAGATCATGGCCTGCGTCGAACGATTCCTGACGGAGACCTTGAAGCTCGCCGTGTCGCCCGAGAAAAGTGGGGTTCACGCCGCTTCAAAGGGAGTGACCTTCCTGAGCTATCGCGTCTCGACATACACATCCTACGGGGCTGGACGAAAATCCAGCCGCAAGGGACCGGCTGGACGGACATGGCGCGTAATGCGTCGGCCGACCACCGGCAATGTCAGCCTGCGGGTGCCGCGCAAGGAAGTCACCAAGTTCTGCAAGCAACACGGCTATGGCGATCTCGCCAAGAAGACCGGCAGTCCGCGCGAGCAGTTCCTGGTAACCAGCGACGTTGCAACCGTCCTCGCCTATAACTCAGAGTTCCGTGGGTTTGCGAACTACCATTCGTTTGCCGACGACATCAAGAGCGCCTTGGGATTGTTGGAGCTTGTCGTGTTCCGCAGTCTTGTGAAGACGCTGGCGATGCGACATCGGACGACGAGAGCACGAACCATGGCGCGTCTGTGGAAAGGCACGGACTACGAGGTTAGCTCCGTGGTCCGTGGTAAGCTTCGTAGTATCAAGCTGTGGAGACTGAAGCATCTGAACCGCGCCTACTGGACAAGTCCGACTATCGACAACGTCACGGCAGGTGCGTGGTGGGTCAAAAGCCCAAATGATCTGATCGATCGACTTAACGCTCGCAAGTGCGAAGCGTGCAGCGATACGACGGGACCATTCGAGATGCATCATCTCCGCCGGCTAGGAGACATGCGAAGCGGATCGCTGACGGTCTGGAAACGGTCCGGTTGGCGGCGCAAGACCATTGTTCTGTGTCCGTCATGCCGTGCAGCCGTCTCCGGTCGAGAGCATGCGCGTACGGAAAGCCGTGTGCATTGAAAAGTGCCCGCACGGTTTGGGGGGAGGCGTAGGGACATCCTCTTCGAGGTGTCCCGCGCCTACCCTACCGAGACGCTGCGCGGCTCGGTTCACGAGCCCGGTGCGGCTCCGGCCGCACGCGCAGACACTGAAAGACCTGAGTGCACGTGATGCAGGCAACCCTGCGAGAACCGCCTCGCATTTTCACGGAGTCTCAGAACGGGGAAAACGTTGTCCCTCTGCTGACAGGGAATCCCAGCCTTGTGCTAGCAGCCGGAACAAACGACGGGCCACGGGATTCGTCGTATTCGGAGTCCATTTCAATGCTGATGACCATTGAGCGAAAGCCGACAACACGGACACTGCGGGGATGGGCGATTCAAATGCTCCAGGAAGCGGGCGCCATCCGCGAGTGCGAGGAGCACGGTTGGATGCAGGACCGCGCCGATCCGCATGCACGAGAGCGCGCCTTCGATATCGCCCGTCACGACCCGCCAGCAGACGTCTCCCCTCAAGCAGCGGAGGCCCCGGTTCGCGACGTGCTGGACTCGATTGGTGATACCTGCCCAGAATGCCCCCCTGACGAGGAGGACCGACGCTAAGCACCGATGCCACCCGTCTCCTACTCAGCGGCCTAGCCGCCTTTCCACCCGCTTCCGCGTATTGCCGACCTTTTTGACAGCCTTCTTCACCGCCGGCGCCGACCTTCCGGTCTTCTTCGCCTCGTACTGCACCTCGTAGTCCTGCCCGCCGGCCACCCGTGCCCGGTCCTGCTTGCGTCCGCGGGACGTCTTCGACTTCTTCGCTGCCGCCATGGATACCTCCTGTTCGTGGCGTCGAGGCAACGCAACAAGGATTCGGCGGTTCCGGAACGATTCGAACTGTGCCAATTTGAATCAGCTGTAGCGTGGAGTTCTTCAGTGGCGTTTCAGCGTCAAAAAGCGGCGGCCATCGGCCTCAAGGCCCCCTTCCCCGGCTTTATCGAACCGGCCCTGGCCACCTCGATCGAGAAGGTGCCATCCGGAGAGCGCTGGATTCACGAAATCAAGCTCGACGGTTACCGTGTTCAGGTCCATCTGGCCAACGAGACGGCGAAGATCTTCACGCGGCGCGGCCACGATTGGACGCATCGCTTCAAGAAGGTCGCTCACGATGCCTGGCGGATCAAGGCGAACTCGGCGGTGGTGGACGGCGAGATCGTGGTACCTGCCGCCGACGGCACGACCGATTTCTCGGTCCTGCAGAACGAGCTCAAGGGCAAGTCGAAGAGCATCGTGCTCGTCGCGTTCGATCTGCTCTATCTGAACGGCCGAGATATCCGGAAGCTACCGCTCTTTCAGCGCAAAGCCGAACTCAAGAAGATTCTGAGCGGCACCGACATCCAGTTCAGCGAAAGCTTCGAGATCGACGGCCGCGAGATGTTCGCGCACGCCTGCAAGCTCGGCCTCGAAGGCGTCGTCTCGAAGGTCCGGGGCAGCGCCTATCCGACGGGACGCACGAATGATTGGGTCAAAAAGACCTGCGTACAGCGTGAGACGCTGACCATTGCCGGTTTCGCACTCGATGGGACGAAGTGGGACGGCATCTACGTCGGCCGGCGCAAGGGCGACGATCTGGTCTACGCCGGCAAAGTCGACCACGGCTTCGACAAGGTCTCGGCCGCCGATCTGCAGAAACGGCTTAAGCCCCTCATTCGAAAGACCCAACCATATACCAAGCGCATCGGTCACAAGGGCATCTGGGTCGAACCCAAGCTTCTGGCCGAGATAGAATATCGCGCGAAGTCGGCCGAGGGAAAGGTCCGCCACCCCTTCTTCCGGGGCCTGCGGGAGGACCTGTGATGGATGCGTTCGATCGCTTCTGGCAGTGGGCGAACAAGCCCCCCGAAAGTCCGCTGACGATTCCGGCCGAGCTGCGTCAAACGGTCATGGAGCTCGCTCCCGAGGACCGAGGGGACCGCACCACGGTGAACCGAGCCGCAGCGCGCGCACCAGACCCCGAACGATGAACGCTTGCCGGCGACCTCTGCCTTCCTCGGTGCCGCTGAGCAAGAACCCGTCAAGAAACTAACTCCGCGCACGCTGCAGCGCAGCTTCCAATCGCTCCCTCTCCTTATTCCAGCGATCGTCTTCGGTTTGCGATCTCTTCGCGAGAGCCTCAACCTCGGCCTGGATGGCGGCAGCCCGCTTCGCGTGCTCCTGCTCCGCCTTGTCCAGCGCAACCTGCGCCTTGTCGACCGCCTGCTGACGGCGCTCACGTTCTCTCTGCCTGGCGGCCTCCACCCTCGCCCGTTCACTCTCCCGGCGCCTCTCCTCCCGTTCGTAGGCAAGCGCAGCCTTCCGCTCTGCCGCCTTGTCGACCGGACGCGAGGAAGGCTTCTTCGCAAAATGGCCCTTCGATTTGCGGGCGGCTTTTGTCGATCTTCTGTCCCCGCCGAGATCGGAGGGCAGTTCGGCTTGCTCGCTGAAGGATCGGTCGGATCCGACCGGGCGCTTGAGAACGACGCCAGGCTTCTTCATGGCCGCAGCGATGACGTCCGGATCGTCGCTTTCCTTCGCCGCGCCCTGGTGGAAGAGATTGCTGTTGGCGCCCCAGGCTTCGAGGGCCGCTTTCATGGAAGGAGCGGCGATCGCCAGATCGAAGAAGCCCAGCGAAGTCTGAAAGGTTTTCAGTTTTCTCGCCATCGGTCTGATCCGCCCTCCTTAATCGAGCGTCAACGTCGCATGCCACGAAGCCTGCGGAACACGACGCGGCCCCGAAGCGTTCCCTAATCCTTGAAGGACGTCCATGCATTTCGCAACGTGCTCTTAAGGATTGGCCTCGAATGAGCCGGACGTCGACCCTGCCCAAGCGCCTGCAGCCGATGCTCGCTACGCTCACCGACGCGCCGTTCGACGATCCCGGCTGGGTTTTCGAGGACAAGTATGACGGCTTCCGGATGATCGCGGAAATCCGGCAAGGCAAGGTTGCGCTCTACAGCCGCAATGGCAAGATCATCAGCCGCAGCTATATCGAGGTCGCCAAAGCGCTGGAGGACGTGAAGGGCGATGCCGTGATCGACGGTGAGCTCGTCGCGATCGGAAAGGACGGCGTCTCGCATTTCCAGTTGCTTCAAAACGCGCTGCGCCATGAGGCGAAGCTTCTGTATTGCGCCTTCGACCTCATGTTCGCAGACGGTGAGGACCTGCGTGCGCTGCCGCTCCTCGAGCGCAAGAAGCGGCTCAGGGCCATCCTTCCGCGCCACAAGCTCGTCGCGTTCAGCAACCACCACAAAGGCAAGGGAACGAAGTTCTTCGCAGACGCCGAGCAGAGACATCTCGAAGGCATCATGGCCAAGCGCGCCGATAGCCCGTACGCGTCCGGACGCCGGACCGCCGACTGGCTGAAGGTGAAGACCGCGCAGCGGCAAGAGGTCGTGATCGCTGGGTTCACGGCGCCGAGGCGAACCCGGCCTTTCTTCGGCGCCCTCGTGCTGGCGGTACGCGAAGGGGATGCATGGCGGTACATAGGCCACGTTGGCACCGGCTTCAGCCACCAAGTTCTCGAAGAGCTTCACGGCAAGCTCATGAAGCTCAAAGCCGATAAGTCGCCGTTTCCCGGCAAAGTGAAGGACGAGCGGGTCACGACGTGGGTGCGTCCTTCGTTGGTGGCGGAGGTGAAATTCGCGGAGTGGACGAGCAACGGCGAGCTGCGCCAGCCGGTCTATCTCGGCCTGCGGTCCGACAAAAACGCCAAGGACGTCGTTCGCGAAAAGAACTGGTCGCGAAAATAATGCCGGCGAGACGAAGCGTAGACCTGTTCAGCCGGCGTCGCGCTCAGATGCCGAAGGCCATGGCGGCAAGGGCGGCAACCCGAGAACCTTACGTACGGGTCCGAACGATCGCCGGTGAGGAGCGCATGCGCCAAGCCTGGCGAGCGCCTCATAATGAGCCGGTACCGGGTAGCCCTTGTGATCCGCGAACCCATAACCGGGGTGTCGCACGTCGAGCGTCCGCATGACTTTGTCGCGCTCGACTTTCGCGAGAATGGAGGCGGCAGCGATACTGGCGGACTTGGCGTCGCCCTTGATGATGGCCTGCTGGGGGATGTCGATTTCCTTCAATCGCTTCGCGTCGATCAGCAGATGCT
The DNA here is from genome assembly GCF_020194035.1 of Bradyrhizobium sp. BRP56. Taxonomy (NCBI): domain Bacteria; kingdom Pseudomonadati; phylum Pseudomonadota; class Alphaproteobacteria; order Hyphomicrobiales; family Nitrobacteraceae; genus Bradyrhizobium; species Bradyrhizobium sp. BRP56. The sequence continues at coordinate 117,702 of NZ_JADYVV010000007.1, read as the reverse complement.
GCGGCGTCAAGTTTAGCCCCCGGACCGCACGCTGCATAGCCAGGATGCCCGCCCAATAGATGTTGATCGCGTCGATCTCCTCGACCTCAACGAACGCCACACACCAACTCTCCGCCTTTTCCTTGATCTCCTTCGCGAGTTCCTCGCGAGCCGCAGCGTCGAGCTTCTTCGAGTCGTCGATCCCGACGATCCGCGTGCCGGGTTTCAGAATCACGGCGCCAGCGGAGACCGGCCCGGCGAGAGGGCTCATTCCGGCCTCGTCCACGCCTGCGACGGCACGATGGCCGCTCTCCCAGAGAGAGGTCTCGAATCGGAGCATCTTGCGGAGGCGCTGCCCTTCGGACCTATTCTCGAAGCGGCGTTTATCGATTGAAGCCAGGATGGCACGCGCTCCCGCACGGGTGTCGGCCCGCAAGATCTGCTCGACGCTGGCCTCGAGCGGTCTTTTCTCGACGACATAGCGCTGACGCAATACATCGAGTGAGTACTGGGACATTACGGCCTTCGTGAAGATTGACTATTGGGGAGCATGTCAGTGAACTTTATGGCGATTGTCTGAAGTAGCTATACCGCCTCACCGACCGCGCAACGCCGTCTCAGAAGGAACCCGGCCAGCTCTCCCGCGCGGGTTCGGCCTCCATTTCCTCGCTATATTGTCGCGCCTCAGTAGAAGGACCCGTGCTCAGTCGCCGTCCCGAGTAGATCGGGGCCGGCATGGCCGCAAACAAGGTAACGGCGGTACGCTTGGGGCTGGGGAGGCAAATCGACAGTCCGGGACTATCAAACCGCTGCTCCCATTTGGCGGATTTTCTTCCCTCAGTCGCTACCTCAAGACGCGTTTGCTCTTGCCCGTTCGCGCGCCTCGCGCCGACGTTCACGTCTTTCGCGCCGTCGCTTGGCACGATCGGCGGGCTGCCGCAGCGGAGGAACAGGCGCCGGCGAGGTCGCACTCGTCTCCAGAACTGGAGGCGCCTCGGCCCTTTCCAAGGCCGTTGGCCGCGCTTCCATCAATTCGAGCAACGCCCGTCCTTTGGACGTGATCTTCCATCCTCCGCTTATCCGTTCGACCAATCCTTGTGAGAAGATGTCGAGGTCGGACACTCTCGCCGCGAGGCGCCTGGTCCGGTCCGCCCAGTCGCGGCCACTCGTTGCCAGGATGGCCATATCCCTTGAGGTCCTCCATCACGGCAAAGCCGTCCGGATAAGCTACCAAAATCTTCAGGACGGTGACTTGAAAGTTCACGCCCGCCCCGCGATCAGCGCCACATCGTCGGCGCGTGCGAGAGAGCGTCGCGACCAATCTGTTTGAGACCTTCGGGAGAGATCTCGCCTCTCGTCGCAGCCTCTAAAATTTTCGACGCGACGTGGGCACGTGCCCCGGTCTCGCGGTCCGAGACGCTTTCACAGACTTCATCGAGAACCGCGCGCAAAAGCGCGGTGGTTGCCGTGTCGAACATAAGCTGCCCCCATAAGGGAAAATCTAATCCTAGCGCGGTTTCGCACGCTTGAGGATTCAAGAATGTTAAGCTTGCCGATGGTGCGCTGCACCCATGGTTGCGTACCGCGACGATGGAAGCCCGCAAAATCGAACTGATTGGGCTGAAGGCGATGCTACCAAACACTCCCAAGGGAAAATCACGCAAATTGATAAACTTCCCAGCGGCGCGCAAAGCGCACAAGCCGCTATTTCAAATCGCGAGGTCGACGGCTCTATGCGCGGTTGCTTCGGCCTGGCGGTCCGCCGCCGTTCTGGCGTTGCGCACCGACCGGGCCGCCATTAGGCGGCTGACGAGATGACCTCGTATAACGTCGTCGAGATGGGAATCGCCATTCGCCGGGGCTGCCGCGGACGGCGAAGTAGTGGCCTTCGGCATCACCGAATGCTTCACGACTCCTAAGCCGACTTCCGCTGCGGCTTGGCCGCCGGCTTCTTCACCGTGGCCTCTTTCGCCGGCTTCTTGCCTGCGATCGGCATCAGCATTTCCTTCTGCCCAGTGGCCGCCTTGCGCGGCTTTTTGGCTGTCTTCTTCGGCGCCTCTGCCGGGCCCGTCGCGTCCCGTCCGATGCTCTTGCGCAGCGCGTCCATCAAGTCCACGACGTTCTCACCTCGAGGACGCTCTTTCGCTCTAATGGGCTTGCCGGCGCGCTTCTGATTGATGAGATCGATGAGGGCAGTTTCGTACTGGTCTTCGAACTTGTCCGGCTCGAAATGGCCCGCCTTTTGATTGACGATGTGCTTGGCGAGATCAAGCATGTCCTTGGTAACTTTGACATCCTGAATGTCATCGAAATATTCATCCGCGGAACGGACCTCGTACGGGTAGCGCAGCAGCGTGCCCATCAGTCCCTTATCGAGAGGCTCGAGCGCAATAATGTGCTCGCGATTAGTCAGCACCACACGGCCGATTGCGACCTTATTCATCTCGCGGATGGTTTCCCGAATGACGGCGAAGGCATCGTGGCCGACTTTACCGTCCGGACGCAGGTAGTAGGGCCGAATGAGATATCGCGGATCGATCTCGCTGCGGTCGACGAGCTCGTCGATCTCGATGGTTCGCGTCGATTCCAACGCGACGTTCTCGAGCTCCTCCTTGGTCACCTCGATGAAGGTATCGGTATCAACCTTGTACCCCTTGACGATGTCCTCGTTGTCGACCTCCTCGCCAGTGTCGGCGTCGACCTTGGCGTACTTGATCCGATGGCCGGTCTTTCGGTTCAGCTGATTGAACGAGACCTTTTCGGATTCCGACGTGGCCGGATAGAGCGCGACCGGACAGGTGACGAGGGAGAGACGAAGGAAGCCTTTCCAGTTGGCGCGTGGGGCCATCGCGGGGGAACTCCATTCTTGATGCCGGATTCAAGACAAACGCCTTGCCTTGGTTCCGACACCGCGACCCGTCCATCAGGCCGATTTTTCCATCTAGACCCTTGGACGGACTCGACATTTGTTCTTGTTATGTTCTAATTCGGGAATGACCGACCGACCCGCGAGCTGGCGCATGCCGACCCCGAAGCAGATGGAAAAGCTGGTTGCCGAAGCCGCCCGCAGGCCGAGCCCTTCGCCTCCGGCTCCGGATTCGCAGCCTCCGGCCGAATACTGGGAATCGGTCCTTAGAGACCCTCGCGCCGGCACGACCGAGGCCCAAATGCGGCAGCGGCGTCTCTCCGAAATTCAGCGCCACGTGCTGCGCGTCTCCTGCCGCCGCTGCGAGCGGACCGTGGAAATCCAGACCGCCGATGCTGTCCGATTGTATGGCGCCAACGCGCTCTGGAAGGACGTCGCACAGCGGCTGCTCGACAACACCTGCCAGCAGCGCACCGGCAGGCATGAAGAAGACGGGTGCTGGCCAGCGTTCGAGTCGCCGTAGTTGCTCAGGATTTGCCGATCCGATCTCTTTCCGCCTGGATGTGCGGATGGCCCCGAAGCATCACCCTACGCCCCTGTCGGGCGGCGATCGCAAGGCTCTGGCGAAAGAGCTCGGCAAGGCGCGCGCGATGGCCAACATTCTGGCTACCCAATCGGCGGAGATGCGGGCCAAGGGCGAGGCGATGATCCAGCAAGCCGACAGGCTGCTTTGCGAAAGCTGGAACGAGCGGATGTGGAGTGACGGCGAACCGATCGATCCGTCGCCGACCATCGACCAGGCTGTGAACGGAGGCTTCCCCTGGCTTGAGATCAGATGCGCGCGCTGCAAGACGCCGAGCGACGTCGATCTCGCGGCGATGAAGCACCCGCCGACCACCTTCGTGCACGATCTCGCCAGCCGGCTGCGCTGCCGCAAATGCGCCAGGGCGGGCCGGCGTCCATCCGCGACTCTGCTACAGTTGACGTGGCAGCCGCGCCACCCTCGAACCGAATCCTGACCGATGTGCAATCTCTATTCGATCACGACCAACCAAGCCGCGATCAGCGCGCTGTTCCGCGTCCTAAACCGATACGTTGGCAATCTGGCGCCGATGCCGGGGGTTTTTCCGGACTACCAGGCGCCGATCGTACGAAACGGGGCGGAGGGCCGCGAACTCACGACTGCGCGCTGGGGAATGCCATCGTCGTCAAAGGCGCTCATGGACGCCACGAAGAAACGAGCCGAAAAGCTGCAGGCCAAGGGCAATACCGTCGATTTCAAGGAATTGCTTAGAATGGAGCCGGACGGCGGCACGACCAACATCCGCAATGTGAAAAGCAAGCACTGGACGCGATGGCTGGGGACCGAAAATCGCTGTGTGGTGCCGTTCAACTCGTTCAGCGAGTTCAACAAGGCCGAGGGCGGTGACATCTGGTTCGCGCTCGATGAGACCCGTCCCCTCGCCTGCTTCGCCGGCATCTGGACCAACTGGACGTCCGTTCGGAAGGTCAAGGAAGGTGAGACGACCAACGACCTCTACGCGTTCCTCACGACCGAGCCGAACGCCGAGGTCGGCGCCATCCACCCCAAGGCGATGCCGGTGATCCTGACGACGCCAGACGAAGTCGAGACCTGGATGACGGCGCCTCTGGACGAGGCCCTGAAGCTGCAGCGGCCGCTACCGGACGAGGCACTCCGGATCGTTGCCCGCGGCGTCAAGGAAGATACGGCCGGGCTAGCGACGTGACCATCGAGGACGATGATGACCGGGCAGCTTCCCCGGGCCGCCAACGCAAGATCATCCATATCGACATGGACGCCTTCTATGCGTCCGTCGAGCAGCGGGACAATCCGGATCTCCGCGGCAAGCCGGTCGCCGTCGGCGGATCCCGCGAGCGCGGCGTCGTGGCGGCAGCCAGCTATGAAGCGCGCAAGTTCGGCGTCAGGTCAGCCATGCCATCGGTGACCGCGAAGCGGCAATGCCCAGACCTGATCTTCGTGAAGCCCCGCTTCGAGGTCTACAAGGCGGTCTCCCTGCAAATCCGTGAAATCTTTGCCGAGCACACCTCGATCATCGAGCCGTTGTCGCTGGACGAGGCCTACCTCGACGTGACCGAAAATCTGCAGGGCATTCCGTTAGCCCGGGACGTCGCGTTGGCGATCCGTGCGAAGATCAAGGAGGTAACGGGCCTCAATGCTTCGGCCGGCATTTCCTACAACAAGTTTCTGGCAAAACTCGCCTCCGATCACCGCAAGCCGAACGGCCACTACGTCATCACGCCGGAGATGGGTCCGGCGTTCGTAGAAAACCTGCCAGTCGGCAAATTCCACGGCATTGGGCCAGCGACCAGCGCCAGGATGAAGGCGCTGGGCCTCTACACGGGGCTCGATATGCGCAATCAGTCGCTCGAATTCATGCAGACAAACTTCGGGAAGGCCGGTAGCTACTACTACTGGATCTCGCGGGGCGTCGACAACCGTGAGGTCCGCGCTGACCGGATTCGGAAATCCGTCGGCGCCGAAAACACGTTCGTCACCGATCTCACCGACTTCGACGCGATGGTCGCCGAACTCGAACCACTCATCGACAAAGTCTGGCGATACTGCGACGGTACCGGCATCCGGGGTCGCACGGTGACCTTGAAGGTGAAGTTCAACGACTTCGAGATCATCACGCGCAGCAGATCCGTTCCCGTCGCGGTTTCGAGCCGCAGCGACCTGGAACGCCTATCGATCGCTTTGCTGGAGAACGAGATGCCCGTCCCCAAGCCGGTCCGGCTTCTAGGCGTCTCGCTTTCCTCGCTACAGGACGAATTACAAGTGGAGCCTCAATTCAACCTGCCGCTCTGATGAAACCATGGATCAGGGGCAATCTCGCTAGCCCCCACGACAAGCCGCACTGGTTCGTGGACGTGCTGGCGGTCAGCATGCGCGAGAAGGCCGTCTATCTTTGCGAAGTCACCCAAGGACCGCGCAACCACCGAGCCCATAGACCGGCTGACCCTCTGCCAAGGTTTCATGGCCAGTATCGTCAGCGAACACCGCCAGACAATCGGCGCGATCGCGCGGCCCAACGATGGAGGACAAGATGCAGCTCTGGACGATCTGTGAACTGATGCACCTGACGCGGAACGAACTGTGCGATCTCGCCGGCAGGATCGAAGGCGCCCTCTCGGGTTTCGACCCAGGCACAACACGCCGGCTGGACGCCCCTGACCAGCCTCGACAACATCCGGCGCGTGATGGTGAGCAGGGGCCTGCACTATTAGTTTCGGATCTCTGTGACCAACCTGATGTTGTCCCCAGCAAAGAGGACGGACGCAGATCGTCGAGCGATCCGAATTGGAGTACCCATAACTATCCGCCGGCAATTTCGCGCCCCCGCATCCATGGAGTAGGAAATGCTCGAAAGAGAGAAAGCGGTTGAGGCTTTAGCCGATACCTTGATGGGCCTCGGCGCTCCGTTTGCGTTGCCGGAGGACTGGATCATTCTCTGCGACAACGACGATCTGCGCCATATGCCGCAGGCAGCAGCAAAGAAGGTGCTGGCGAAAGCGAAAAAGGAGACGGCGCGCCGGTGGCTACGGGAGCGTTTTCACCCCAGTGAAATGGATATGGAACTCTCGGAAGAGTCCGAAGGTGGTGACGGCACCGAGGAATTCGACGACAAGCCGCTAAAGCAGCGAGCCATCAATTCGATCGATGATGTCGTGTCCTCGGTCAAATCACTGCGCGAGGCGCAAGCAAATATCCCAAGCAGTCCTTCACAATCAAAGGCGCATGAGGCAACGGTGGCGGCGCGTGTAGCGTACGGCTATCCAAAGGAGCGGCCAGAACGAACCGATTGCTTCGATGACGACGTACGTCGCCAGTGCCGACGAGTCATCAACAATATCTACAATAGCACGGTGAAGTTTTCCGGACCGGTGGTCTACGTGATCAGCACCGACAATCCGGAATTCGTGAAGATAGGATTTACGACCCGCCCTGAGCACCGATTGAAATCCTTGCGGACAGCTTCGCACGTCGAGCCTACGATTCACCTGACGATCCCGGGCACACGGACACTTGAAGGCGAGCTTCACGCGCGCTTCGAAGCGGCTCGATACAATCGCGAATGGTTTCGGCTGACGGACGAAATCAAAACGTTCATTGCCGCGGAAAGAGACGTCTGAAGCTCGAAGCATGGGCACATCCTGTCCGAAGCAGCACTTGCGGACCAATCACGGCCGCCTGGAGGTCGCGGATCATGGGCGATACAGATCGAACAGATGCACGGCGGGGCGACCCTGCACGTGGTGCGCCCACACTTCAATGGTTGGGAGCTCCGGGACCTCGGCTGCCAGACGATCGATCCGTTGAAAGATCCGCTCGAGATTGCCGTGGCCATAGATCAGGTAAATGGCTCGCTCATAACCTACCCTGCGACGAAACAGGGAGAGAGTCCGGATATCTTTTTCTATCCCTTCAGCGGTGGCCTTTTGCGACTTGACTTCAATGATCGTATGGTTGCGTCCCATGTCGCCTGGACCATGAACCAGCAAATCCGGCTTGGCATAGCTAGCGTCCAGTCGGGACAGGATGGGATGTGCCGCCTTGTCGACCTCGCCGTTCAAGCGGAAGGGCCCGTCGTCAGGCCAGCGCCGCCGCATCTGGTGGTAAAGCTCGTAACAGTAGACGCGCTCGCGATAGACAGGGCCGCCGCCGTGGATCGGCAATCGGAAATACTCATGGCCAATCTCCGCGGTCGCCGAAGCCAGAAAATTGCTTAGCATATTCATGACCGGCTGCCCCAGGACTCGTTTCGCGTTGGGTCCAAGCTAGGCGCCGCTTAGGAATTGCATAGGCCGATATGATAGACCAGGATTATCAAGGCGACGGACTTTCCAGAACCGGTTAGCGGCGCCCTCGGGAAATACACGGGTCAGCATGCATGGCGGTTGACGAGGCGATCATCGAAGCCGAAAGGGCGATTGACCAAGCTTTCGAAGCTTCGCCTCTGCTATCGCTTCCATCCAATCAGGCCATGTGGACTGTTCTTGCCGTTAACGAGGACATCTTCCTCAGATTGCATACCGAGCGACCGCATGAGGAGATGCACATGGTCGCCGACACACTGCTCAATTCCCTGACGCATCCTTTGCGGACGTGCATGCGAAGGTGGAGGGATAGCAGCAGCCCCGTTCGGCGTACCTACGTCCCCGACGATTACGGCCATGCATGGCAGTGGCTGAAGCTGGCCGAACAATACGATCAATTCTGCTCCATCTTTCCTCTCTGGCATCGCAAGAGGTTGAAGCTGTCGGTCAAAGGAAAACGCCTTTTGAGCGAATCCGTCCATAAAGATGACAAGACCTACGAAGCTTACAACCGACTGATCCGCAAGGAAGGACGAGATGATCCTGTTCTTGAAGATCCGCCTGCCGAACTGCTGCAGCTTCTGCGGGATCGGACGAAGCTGCGGGAAACGTGGTTTCGGCTCAAGTTTGATCGGGAAGTCGTAGCACGTCTGGTCGATTTTCACCGCGAGCCTACAGCGCGGCGTTTCACCCTCCCCGACGATTGGCGCTTTCTGAACTTCTCCCTCAAGGAGTACCGGACTGTCATGGTAACGATGCAATCCATGATGCACGGTTGGTACCTGGTTCGCACAATGGTCGCGAACGATGGCATGAGGGGCATGGGTTATCCATCGTCGGTCTGGCTTTTAGACAAGGACGACCTGGCTAATCAGCTCGCCGAATACACCAACGTTCCACGCCCATCACTCGAAGCCATTCTCGATCTTGTTACCTTCGGATCGAACGGCATACTCAATCCCGATGTCGCGACGCAGCCGCTTATCGGCCTCGGTAACAATCAGGTCGCCCTAGCGCCGTTCGTCTTTCTCAATCTGAACGTCGAGCGCAACCTTTGCACGCTACTTAATCAGATAAAGGAAGAGCGCGATCATTACTCCCGCCTTGTCGACATGAAGGAGGATGCGCTGATCGGCGAGATTCGACAGTTTCTCGCCGACACGGAGTTTGAAGTCATCACCGGAAAACTTCCAAGTACAGACGTTGATTGCGCGATCGTCGATCGGAACAATCGATGCTGTCTCTGCCTTGAGCTCAAATGGTTCATTGAGCCGGCTGAAATCCGGGAGATTGGCGATCGTACTAAGGACCTCAAGAAGGGCCTAACTCAGGCCAGACATCTCAACGAACTTTTTCGAGCGAACGACCAGCGATTGCGACAACTCCTCGGCATCAACTCCGCCTACGACTTCCTCAGCGCTGTCGGTTCGGTGAACTGGATCGGCATGGCGGACGTCCAGGACCCGTCCATCCCAATCGTGAAGGTCTGGCATCTGATGGGTGAACTGAAGGAGAAGGGCCTGCCTGCCATTATGAGCTGGCTGCGACAGCGCGACTATCTGCCTAAACCAGGCAGGGATTTCAATGTCGTTTCACTTCCCATCAAAGTCGGAGATTGGAGCGCCGACTGGTATGGCATAACGGCCCCGAACTCAGAGCACTAAGATGTGCTCACGACGATCGACAACGTCCGGCGCGCCATGGTGCTGCGCTCTCTGCACTATTATTGGAGTGCCTACCCCACAGATCTAAGTGGCGGGCCCGTATTCCTACGGGGCAGTTTGGCCAACATGGTCGAAGCTCTCAGCTTGCACACCCGTGCAGGTTGCGAAACAATGGCCTCTTTGAAAGACATACTTCAATTAAGCAAGGGCTCTTAGTTGGACCTTCCGCCGCCATTGTATTTTCTTAAGGACTAAGACCTTGCTTACGTATTCATCAAAAACGCAGCCATATTTGGACGCGATTGCCAAGGCTTACACGTCCGGTGCGGTCAACGATTGCCTGTCGGACGAACGAATTTCTCGTTCCCAACGTGTGGTGACGCACCGCGAAGCCTCAGTTGTGATCTCCGACTATTCGGGCCTGTGATGGCGACCCCCAAACAACCCGCACAGTTAAAGGACAAGGAGCTCGTCGAGTTCGCGACGACGTTCCTTCAGCTATGGGCCGCCTCGGCAAAGCAGGTGCTGAGCAATGCACAAGGACTCAAAACAATTCTGTTGGGTAAGGGCCCGTCTTATGCCTTCGGTCCGGGCGGGGGCGTCGAAATAACGGACGAGATCGGGGATGCGTTGCGCGGTTTCGTACTTCGTGCCGCAAAGCTTCTCGGCTCCAAGGCGGCGCATGAAAAAGCGATTTCTGGCATCGCTATGAACCAAGCTCACGAACATGTTGCTGGAGGTACGACACTAAACGACGCTGTCACCAGTCTTATCCAAGAGGTGTTCGCGCAAGCAAATTCTTCGTTCGAATATCTTGCGCCGAACTACCTCTTCCAACTGCATGACACGGTCAAAGACATTCGGATTGGACCGGTCAGGGTGCTTCGGACAAGCGACTTTTCTGCCGAAAGACAGGCGTTGTATCCGAACGACGGCGCTGAAATCGTTCCTTCGGAGCAATTCTATTTCCAACTTCAAGGACCCAAGGTCAAAATCGGAATGCGTCCAGTCTGCTGGCTTGTGGGAGTGGACGCCGTTGCTGAAAACGTCGAGGAGGAAGGTAAATGGCTTATTGATGTGGCTGTCAGCTTCCTGCGCCTCAATCATGCCTCTTGGCAGGGTCATTTCCCAGGAAATGGAGAAATTGAACCCCATCCGGCGCGTCCGTGGCGCCTTCACAACGAAGGTGTAAAAATTCAAGGACCGCGGATTTCCGCAGGCGGAAGCGCTGTTCCAACGTGGTACCTGATCGAGGACGCTGTCTTAAAAACGACCAATGACAGCAAGTTCGTCGAGAACGCAAAGCTCATCTTTGAACCACCGAAGAAGAGCCTGGCAGAGCGAGTCAGCCAAGGGCTCGGGTGGCTTACCCGCGGCCGCCAGGCTGAAGATCGTGCCGAACGCCTCCTGTATTTTTTTACGGCAATCGAGGCGCTTCTTTCCAATGATGACAAGACAGCGCCCGTCGTTCAGACGATCGCGCGACATGGTTCGGTCCTTCTGACAGACGACAATGCAGTCCGTCCAAAAGCTGCTACAAATATCAAGCAGCTCTATAGCCTCAGGTCGTCTCTCGTACATGCGGGCAACCGGTCCATGCTTTGGTCCGCAACGAATGGTGCACAGGCGCTGGCTGAACAAATGTTCTATGTCGTGCTGGACAAAGCCGATCTGAAGATGACGCACGCAAACTTCTGCGATGACTTGGCTGCGGCCAGCTACGGCGTACCGTGGCCTACACCCGTGACAGCCTGATGCCATCCCAGCCGCGCTTGCAGTTATGGTCGCAAGCACCGTAACAACCAAACCTCCCCTGCCGAGGGTGTCTCGACAGGGGATTGATCGGCTGACTAATCGATATTGAAAACGTTAGCTGCGATACGCCTCCATGCGGCGCGATCCATTGCGGCCTCTGCCAGGACGCCGCGCGGGTCGTTTGGCGGCCTTGGCCAGTTCTGCCTTGGCGCCAAGGATTTCGGCGATGACGGTCTCGGCCTCGGTGAGGAGACGTTTGCTCTGCTCCCCGCCGGTCAGGTCCCGCCATTTGAGCCGTGTCTTGTAAGGCTTCGCCGGCTTGAAGCTCTCGGTCGGTTCGAAGGTCTCGACCCTGAACACGATCGCCCGATTGACGGCAACACTGTCCTCGGTGAAGAGGTGCAGTTCGTGCTCGACCGCAAACTCCTGCGGCGTCTGCTCGGTGAGAACGATATCCCGATTGAGCATGACGATCCGGCCCTTGTAATCCTTTTCGGGCTTGAACTCTGGATTGGCTGCGGGATCGAACGGCTCGACGAACGCGACCTGTTCGACGGGTACCAGCTTCTTTCCGATGGTGATGACTTTCATGTGTATCTCCTGTTTGTGGGTTGAGGAGATTCCGGTGTACCGAAAGCGATTGATCCGCTGCACAGGAAGGGTTGGGAATCGAGGCGGAATGGTTGGGAATGTCTGTCAGTGAGGCGGGCAATGATCGTCAGGGGATGATAATCTGGCGGCTCGACTCAGGTGCGTCGACCACCAAACGATACGAGCTGCCACCCAACGGGTTTCTCGCATGCATCGCATTCATCCGCTTGCTGCGGCGTTTCCGGAAATGAGCATGCCTGTCTACGACCGGCTCAAGAAGGACATCGCCGCACGGGGACAGCGGCGACCGATTGCCTTGTATGAAGGGGCCGTTTGGGACGGCCGCGCGCGGCTTCGGGCATGCAGTGAGTTGGGCCTGCAACCAAAGTTTCGGTTCCTGAAGCCGAAGGACGAACCAATTTCCTATCTTCTGGTGCGGCATGACCGATATGGCGAGCCACACTCTCCCGAGAGGATGGCAGCTCTGACGACGCTCCGGCGCTTCTACGATGAGGATTGGGTCGCTTCGTTCAAGAAGCAACGCACGGCCTGGCTGCGCGAAGCGCGCAACGAGTTCCGATCGGTGGTGCCGCTGCGGACGCAGCCCTGTGCCGTATGTCAGCAGCATGCTGAATTCGTTCATGCCCACCACTCCGTACCGCTCAATGTGCAGTTCGAACTGGGGATCGAGAATGCGCTCCATGATTTCATCTGGCTGTGCCCGACGCACCACCGCCACATGCACATGATGATTAGCGTCTACATGACTGACACGAGGTCCGGCGACTTTCTCGACCAGATTCCGGATCGGGCGCTCGACCATTGGCATGCTGTCGAGCGCATCTTCCAGGCGGCTGTTGATCTGTTTCGGAGCATCGGCGGCATGCACCAGAACGGGCTCGGCTCCGACTATCCCTACTACGATTACGGCTGGTCGGGATAATTCCTGAAAACAAAGACTCGGCCCTCCCTCATGGCTACTGGGGATGCCGGACGCTATCACTTTTCTGCCGAAGGAGCTGTGCCGTTAGCGTCGTTGGCTCCCGATGGCGCCGCGGCCTTGCGATCTCGGAGGGTGCCTTCTCGGTAGGCCCGGATGATATCCGCATTGGGATCTGGATGCTCGACCAGCGTCCCCTCAAAGATGGTCGATCGCAGGCATTGCGCCGCAATCCGCTCCAGATCGAATAGGGGATCGTCGCCATATGTTTCGTAGTAGCGATGATATTTGTCAGAGTCGTACACGTCCGGCGCGCCGCCGTGGATCACCGAATTGCGTAGGCCGAGCAGGAGTCTGAGGCGCGGATACTCAAAGTTTGTTTCGCCATGCTTACTGATGGCATCGATGACTGCCTGCGTCGCCTGACCGACATCGCCGAAGATTGCGTCCAGCGTCATGAAGAGCCATGGGAAGCGCTCCGGCGCATCCAGAGGCCAGGCGCGGTAGAAATACTCGAGCGCCCGAACCTGCCGGCGGGTCTGCCCGTCAGAAGCGGACAGCTTGCCCGGCAGCATGGATAACCATGCATGATCGGACGTTCGAATGACAATATCCTCCGACATTCCAGGCGTATGCGCGTCGCTATAAGATGTTGTCATGCCGCCGTGCGCATCCAGCGTGCAGCGGCCGCCAAACATGCTACGCATGGAAAATTGGTGCCGGTACGCGGGAAGCGGTGTAAGCGCCAAAGCGCCCAGTATCGCCGCTTTCATCTTGTTGGAAGCCTGAAAAATCGGCGATCGGATTCCAAGCCACGCCGATGGCCTTTCCTTTCTGCCGTTCCAGTCGGAGACCGGCGGAAACTCTTCCGGATCAAGCCCCGCCAAACCTCCGATACCTGTTTTACTGTCACCGAGGGTTTTCGCCTGAACAAGAAAGAAGGGCGATGAATGGAAATCCTCTTCGACGCGTATAGGCACCAGCGGAAACAGTGTGAGCTCAAGCGGTGGATTGAAGATTGATGAACCGGCGAGAGCGTCCGCCAGAGCCGCCTTCGTTTCTTTCGATACGTGCTCGCTGTACGAACACTCGAACTTCCGCAAGAAGGTCTCGTTGCCGAGTTGGCCGTAGCTCGCCGTGATGAAGCTTGCAAGCTGGCTCTGAATGTCTCGCACTGACATAGATCTGAGGTATGCGGGCCCAGATTGACGAACGAACAGTACGGCACGCACCATCAGACGTCTTCGAAAGAACACGTAAGTACTGAGGCGCCTGTTCCAGAGAGGGGTTCCGGGTGGACCAAAGAGAAATCGGCTCTCAAGGCCGTCGTCCCCTCTCGTCCGATACATCGCCGAAAGGATCAGCTCGATGGCTTGTGAAAAGATTGTCTCTGACATCGCGCTAGAGTAGCGAAAACGATCGCCCTGCTAAAGAACCTATTAGTTTATATCACAACCCTGGGCAGACTCTTGCTCTCTGCGGCTTCTAGGTCGCACATCGCTCCTCGATCATCCCGTTGAGGAGATCGGCGGGCGCGTACCGATTGAGCGCATCCGCAATGGCCGCTTCTGAAACATAAATGTAGCGACCGCTAAGGAGCAAGCCGCAATAGGAGTCATCCAGGCTAAGCAGGTCGCCTCCCGGGATGGGATATCGCTCGGACACTTGCATCATGGTCAGATATTCGGTCTTGAGCACGATATCCCTCGGTTCGTTCAAGGTATATACGGCGGCCATCTCACGCAGTAGCCTTTGCGTGCTCTCTTTGGTCACCCGCCGAAACCACCGACGCAAATCGAAAAGCTCCTCAGGCTCCATGTCCAGAGATCGGGCCGAAGCGATTAGCTGCGGATCGAAGCGTGCATTTGATCGATCGCCAAATGGATGCTGATACTCGAACACAATCCTGGCGCCATTTTCTAGCTGGCGATCATTGATATCCGCCTGAAGACTTACCAAGCTCATTGCGGCCTCCCTCGCCTGCCGTTCGACGACAGATGGTCAGGCCAGGATATCTATGTCCTTGAGCACCCGAATTCAAACCCGAGGCTGAAAGCCCGCCTCGCGGTGGCTAGCTCCAATTCACTCGCAAGCGACCACGCGGGGCACTACGATTGGGCCCATGCGAAGGTGATGTGAAGCGACCGACAGAACGACGGATCAGATCGGTCCAGGCGGCTCAAAACGGGGCGCGCGACGCGGAAATGGAGACAGGCGATGACGACGGTCAGCCCCGAGATTAACGGAGTCCCTCTTTTCACCAAGGACGAGTGGGACGCTCACGCCGCGCACGTCACTCGAGAAATGCAGGAGTTCACGAAGCCGTTCATGACCCCCATTTCGAAAGTGATCGACGATGACTACGGAGAAGCATGGGGAACGGGAAGTTATATCGAACTGGACAAACGGCCTCATATTCTGACGAACGATCATGTCGCGCGAGCCTTGGAGGCGAACTCCTTGGGGCACCAGTTCATGGGCAATGATAGTGTCTATAGGGCGACGCAGCCGTTTCACTCATTTGACCTGCCGTTCGACGTCGCCGTCAGTGAAGTGGAGAGGCGCATTTGGAACAACCGGCCGCATAATAGCGCCGTGATCCCGGAAGAAAAATGGGCTCTCGCGCATCTGCCTTTGGAACGAGAACTGCTTTTCGTTAAGGGCTTCGCAGGCGCCGATGCACGATTTTTATTCGGTGCATTGTTCAGCCAAGCCACGTCCTACACCTGCCAAGAGGTTAAGCTCCCCTCCGACTCTCGTTTCCATTCCCGCTTCCATTTTGGATTAGACTACCGCCCCGATCTGGCCAAGCGGTTGGATGAGCGTGATCTCCCAATTCCGCGCGGGTTCAGCGGATCGCTGGTCTGGAATACAAGGTTTGTCGAGACGCATCTGAGGAAAGAAACCTGGACGCCAGAATCCGCCCAGGTTACCGGGCTTGTGTGGGGGTGGCCATCTTCCGCGGCATTCCTGGTGGCAACCCGCGCTGAATATATTCGCAGCTTTCTTCTGCGGGTTCTTGAGCAATAGGACGAAAAGCCAGACTGTATTATCTTGTCCGGACCATACGGAAGGCCGTTGGGGCGACCGCATTCTTGGAGAAAGCCCCACAAGGTAGAGATAATTTCTCATGAGCGATGACTTTGACGATCCCAACGACATGCCACCATATCGCGAACGCGCCGATATCGGAATGAACGAGCTTGTGGGCGCGCTCAACTCCTTTCAACTGATGGACGATCCGTATTTGAGCATGCAGATCTACAATCTGGCTCTCGTCGATCAATTCATCATGGAGCTCGAAGAAGAGGTGTTGCAGAAGCTTCTGCACGAGGAGCGCACACCCCCGGAAACGATGTTTCTGTCCGCACAATCGCAAATGTGGATATTCGCCGCTTATGAGCTGATGCGGACCTGGCGCGAGAGAGCAACCGACGTTCTTAATCTTCACAAGAACGGCGGCCTAAAACTCAAGATCGATGCACTAAGAAAGCCGCAAGGCTTCACGCATGTTGGCCGCGAGATCCGGGCGGATCAACTCCAGCGAATCGTGGACGACGAGAATGCAGTAGAACGTATCCGGGAAGATCTTCGCGTGGCGCACGTTCCGTTCGGCAATCTGGAGTATATTCGAATTGCCCTGGCTAAGCATCAGGTACCCGGAAAGGCGAAACAGATTGCCTATGCGCCCGGCTATGGGCGCATCAATCAATGGTGTGGGTCGCTTGACTATCAGCTTGAGCGCGGTCGGGTGATCCTTGGACAGATCAGCCGTCGCAATATTGCGGATGAATTGAGGGCGATGAGCGACCGCACCAGCGTCCCATCTGAAGATGACCTGAAATCCTTCGATGAATTCATGAAGGGGCCCAAACACGATCCGTTCGACGGCCCATAAAAATCCGGGCACCTGCGTGGTCGACACCCTGAACGTCGAAATGGCCGAGGATATTCTTCGGGTCGGCTTCGGTCATGCGGGGCAGATCCTCATGGTGGCAGCCGTTCCTAAGGAACAGGGGAGGCATTGCCGGATCAAAAAGCCCGGCAATCATGGCCGTGACATATCGAAAGGGCTCAAGGAACATGGGAGCGTTCAAAACGGTATCGCTGCCGTGCACGAACATATTGCGTATCATCGTAATCGAACGGACATCGGCGGCAACCAGGCCTTGCGCATTCGCGGCTTCGAGTAATTCGCCAAGCATCGCCGGCGGCATTGGCTTTCCTTTGCGCGTCGTGCGCCCCGCGAACTGATGGCCGATGCGCAGCCGTAGCGCCAACTCAAGACAAGGGAAAGTCTGGGCCGCAGCGAGCGTCAGAAAGTCGTAGGCGAAGTATGAGTAGATATAGGCGTTGCGGATACCGTCGTGACTGCGCCGAACGGATTCGGGGACATAATCGGGCAGCGCCAAGGCGCTCATATCGCCATGCAGGGCTTCGAGCGTGCTGCCGACGAAGCCGGCTGAGCCCGCGTAGTAGGGGTCCGGCGTGAGAAGATTGCGACCGTCTTTGAGCATATCAACCTCGGGATTGATCGGCCGTAAGCAACCTAGCTCCTTACGGAGTGGAATGAATTCTCCGTGAGGCGCCCAACTTCTGCCCGAACGCGCTCAACGGAAAGTCCGCTTACGCCAAATCTTTCAAACAGCGAAGCAACGAGCGGATGGAGCACCTCAGCCAGCTTTTCCTTGATCTCCTGAACCGTAACGGTCGTTTCGAGCAAGGCTTCGTCGCTGCGTGCCGCTCCACCTTCAAATATCAGGTCACTGGACGGGTTACCCCAATTGCGGAGGACGCGCCCCATCAAGCCCGAGTAGTGCGCACGCATGCGGACCTTGATGTCAGCCGCATCGCGCTTCATGAGCGTTGCAAGTTCCGCTGCATGCAGCAGCAATTCACCCATGCGCCAAACCGGTAGAGTGGTGTCAAAGATTGTTGCAGGCGCAAAGGTGTCTTGCGAATCTTCTTGATAGCCCCGGATAATAAGTGCGCGGCCGGATGGAGCGACACGCCAGAAATCGCAATGGGCAGGATCGCCCAAGGGACGGTTGGCACCTGTCTCATCCGTCGGCTTAAGCCAGCATTCGATGGTGCCATCTTGCTCGCGAGGTGCCAGTTCGTGCCGCGTGAGAAACAAGAACAGGGGCCAACCCGTGTGCCGAATGACGGCCTTCTCCAGAATGTCTTTAAATTTGTGCAGCTCGAAGGTTGGAAGATCGCCTTCGAGCGCGTAGTCAAATTGGTAGGAGCCATTGGGAAAGCGCCCCGGCGAATTGTCAGGAAGCTTTTTGGTCAATTCGCGCCAACGCGTGAGAGCGTCGGATACAAAGGCTCCCTGAACGCTGTTGGAGTCGCGCTCAAAGACGAGACCAACCACGCGCAAAATATCGAACACCTTGGCAAGTGTGAGCGTCTCCTCACCACGATCGAAGGCGACTATGGTTGGAATGGATACACCCGCCAATGCAGCATGCTCTTTTTGTGTGAGCTTCTCGGCGCGTCGGCGGCGGATCGCTTCCGCAACGACCGATTTCCAATTGAGAGCTTCTACTCTTCCAGGATTCGCAGGCATGCGCCCCTCACAATGTCAGAATACCGATGAACAAACCCATCGGGCGGCTCGCCGCGCGGGGGCTCGATGATGGGGGCAGCTTTTTTGACGCGTGCTTTGATATCTGTACGCGTTTGGTCCACCGTAGCCTGAGACAGGCCGATGCTTAGGCCGAATGAAGACAGCAGCGGCCACGTAACTTCATCCAAGTTGGGTTTCTTGCCATCGATCGAAAGCGCGATGTTTTGATCGAAGCCGTCATAGAGGGCCGTGTTCAGTATATCGTAGGCGGGCGAGAGCCGAAGGCCGTGCGGTGTTTCGAGCAACGAAAAATTCTTCAGATGAGCATCGCAGTTGCCGACGAGGACAAAGACGATCACACGGCGGAAGAATTTTGAAAGGTCAATTTCAGGTCGAACTGAATGTTTTTTGAGAGCCGTGGCGACCTCTTCATACGAAGCGTCGTACTTTCCGTTGAAGTCGGCTCCTCGCGGCTTAACGAGTATTTGTGCAAAGTCCTCGAGCCGCAGCTTTTGATTATCCTGCGTACGATCGAAGCGCGTGACGACCAGGCCCACTTCGTCGAGCTTGGAGACTTGCCCTTGCGTAAATGTGTTCACTTCATCGGCGCCAAGCAGAGCAGCTGCCCATCGCAAGCTTAGAGCTTCGTTGCGGACAAGACTGTCGAGCCGCTCCGAATTGAATTTCGCGATATAAGGAGCCGGACCGGTGGCGGCCGCTGGGGCAAAATGATCGCCCTCTCGGACAACAAGCAACTTGCGCTGCACGCCGGAGATCGTGCGGCCTGGGTTGGCCGTGGCTTCCTTGACCGGCGGAAGGTTTTGCGCAGCACCGTTCTTGTCGCGCACGCTGACGGCGCCAATACAGTCGGCGCCAAAACGTAACAGGAGCCCAAAGTCATCTTGCTCCTGAAGATGGGCGACGTGGGTTTGCTTGTCGCGAAGCCAGCCTTCGGGGCCGAGATGTTGAAAGAAGGGGTGCAACCCTTGCTTCCATTCATGCTCCCGGCGGCTGACGGGAAAGCAGCAGCCGATTTCGGTGTTCCAGTCAGCGTTATAGGTGAAGCGCGAACCTCCGGTGGCGGTTTCGTCCAAGGTTCCGACAACCTTGTCTTTAAACAGGATCTCTGCGCTTCTGATAGCCATGTTAAGCCCTGCCTTAGTCTAGAGAGATTTCCGCTGTGAAAATAAAATATAACTTCCTTTTTGAGAATTTTCCATCTAGGAATAAGCCATAGATTATTTTATACGATCTAAGGCTCAATTAAGAAGCTATAGCTTATCAGAATTGCTATATTCTTCAAGGACTTACCCGGGATCAGCGGCTCCTTAGGAGAGACGTTAGCATAACAAGCGTTGATCATCGAACAAATACGGAACAGAATGCGATATGCCTGAGGAAACGTACCAACCAGCCAAAATCGCAGCCCCGGCGGCGACGGGCGGGGCTGGGCCTCAGTTCGAGGCCAAGGTTGGGGCATTCTACGTTCTGCCGCTGCTGTCGGGGGGCGAGCCGCGCGGCCTCCCCGGGGCAACCGTCCGCAGCGTCGCCTTTCAGCAACGGGTTGCGGAACACCCGCTCGACGATGTGGTGGTCAAAGCGGTCAATCGGGACGGCTCCCCGGCGACGCTGGAGATCCAGGCCAAACGCAGCCTGACCTTCACCGCGTCCGACACGGAGTTTCGCGACGTCGTTGGACAAATCTGGGAGGCGGCGCAGAAGCCGGACTTCGCGATTAGCCGGTACGAACTCGCCGCGGCAATCGCGCGAACGACAACGCGTATCGAGCAAGCCTGCCAGGAAGTCTTGCACTGGGCCCTCCAATTGCCGGACGGCGCGACCTTCGCCACGCATATCAACCGGCCGACCTTCGCATCTGACGCAATGCGCAGTTTCGTCGACGTCTTTCGCGCCAACCTCGCACTGGCCGGCGCGCCGATAGACGACGAGACGGTCTGGCGCCTGCTTCGTCGCTTTCAGATTTTGGTTTTTGATTTTGAATCAACCGGCTCGGACTATGACCATCGGGCCCGCGAGCAATTGCGGTGGATACTCGCCCCCGACGAGGCTGATCGTGCCAACGACCTTTGGCCGGTTCTCATCGATCTTGTTGGCGCAAGCGCTCGCGCGGCCGGAGCGATGGATCGGGCTACAGTAGTCACGACGCTCGAGCAGCAGCATGGTGTTCGCTTCACGGCGCATCCTTATGTGCGTCCAGTCTATGAGCGTCTGTCGGAAGCTACCGAGCAGGCCCTCGATGAAATCGACGAAACCGTTGGTGGTGTCCGCCTTGCGCGGAACAGACTGATCGCTGAAGCGTACAATGTCCTCGAACGGAATTCGGCGGTACTGATTCAGGGTCGACCCGGCGTCGGTAAATCCGCGGTCATGAAGCATCTTGCGGCGCGTTTGCAAACGGAAGCCTGCGTCCTGGCTCTGCGCCGCGGCAGGATTATTTCCGGCGGCTGGCCGGTGATGGCTCACACGATCGGCTGGGGCGGCTCTCAAGCGGAGTTGTTCAATGAGCTCGGAGCGGGTGGCGGAGCGACACTGTTCGTCGACAACATCGATCAGATCGACGATCAAGGCGAATGGGCCACCGTTACCGATCTGCTGTCCCAAGCGACCCGCAGTCAGGGCTGGCGCATCGTCGCAACCTGCGGCGTCGAAAGTGATGACTGGAAAACGAAACTTCCCGCGCGCGTAAGAGCGGCCGGCATCGGCAGTCTGGTGGTGGCGGCCCTGTCGGTTGAGGAAAAGGCCGAGCTGTCGTCGCAGAACACGGCGCTAGCTCTGATCTTGGCCGATGGCCATCCGGCAAAGGGAATTGCTGAAAACCTCTTCTATCTGTCGCGCCTGGTCGAGCTCGGCGTCGGACAGGACGCCGGCATTGCAACCGAACTTGATCTCGCGCGCCTGTGGTGGCGCTATGGCGGCGGCCGATCCGAGGACGACCGGCGATTTGCGCGCCTGAAGCTGCTGCGCGCGATCGGTGCGCAAGCGATCTCGAACCCGTCGCAGGCGACGTTCAATGTCGACAATCTCGAGTCCGCGACCGTGGTTGAACTGTTGCGTCTCGAAAGCCTGCGTGAGGAAATCCGGGGCGCAAGCGTAACTTTCCGCCACGATGTGCTACGCGACTGGACGATCGGATTTCAGCTCTACGAGGATGCCAACCTATTGGCGGCGCAGCCAATGGAACAGCCACTGCCGGCTGTTTTGGCGCGCGGCTTGGAGATCGCGGCACGATTGGCGTTGGCCGATGATGCTACGGGGCAACGCTGGTTGGCATTGCTTGCGATTGCCGAACGCGAAGGCTGCCATGGGAGCTGGAAGCGGCCCATATTGCTGGCACTTCCGCGCTCGGAAGATTCCCTGACATTGTTTGTTGCACTGACACCCGTCTTGTTGGAATCGGGCGGGCGCCGTCTGCGCGAAATCATTCGACTCATGATTGCGGTCGAGTCTGAACCTCTCGCGGCCTTGATCGCACGGGTAAGGCCG
This sequence comes from Bradyrhizobium sp. BRP56, assembly GCF_020194035.1. Lineage (NCBI taxonomy): Bacteria > Pseudomonadati > Pseudomonadota > Alphaproteobacteria > Hyphomicrobiales > Nitrobacteraceae > Bradyrhizobium > Bradyrhizobium sp. BRP56. The sequence continues at coordinate 95,971 of NZ_JADYVV010000007.1, read as the reverse complement.
GACATCGCTCTACCGGTGGCGGGCGGTGGCGACTTCATCGCGCCGAAAGGTCCCAGTTGGGTTCCACTCGTCATCTGGCTCACGATATCCGCAAAGTCTTTACCGACCGAACTCATCCCAGAGGTCGTCAAGGTATTTCAGGCGTGGCTAATGACCACGCACGGTCACAATCATCCGCTCAACACGCAGATTGTCGGGATTCTTTTCGATTGGCTTGCGCTCGTCGAATCGCACGTGACGCATCGCGTCTACAGAGATATCAGCGAGGTTCCGCCGAGCCTCAATATTGATCATCTGGACGACGTGCGTAGCGACATCCGGATGATCGTGTTCACTTTCGCAAATCTCAATCCAGCAGCGGCTGCACAATACCTGAGCGCCATCGATTCAGAATCGATCCGCCATCACGACCAGCAAACTGTTCTTAAATCGCCCGGAACGCTACCTGAGGGCGCTCCTGGGCCATTTGCAAATTTCGCGTTGGCGTCGCTGATCGAGAAGGACGATCCAGACCGATATTATTCGCGACGTCGCGACTACGGTCCGTTCCAGATTCACGAGCATGTCTTTCTAGATACGTCACCCGACGGCGGTCCGTTGCTCACGGTTCTGAACGCTTCTCGCGAGGACGGATTACGGCTTGTTCGCGGGCTCGTCGAGCACGCGACGCAATGGCGCCGCGAGCAATACCAAGAACAACGAAGGCCATTTCCACAAATCAATGTTCCATTTCCGGGCAACGCGAAGAGATTCGAGGGCGATCTCACCGTCTATCGTTGGGCACGGAACTCGGGTCCCTCGCTGATCGCAACAACGGCATTGAGAGCACTGGAAGCCTGGGGTCACCTCCAGATCGCGGCTGGACGCCCGTTCATCGAAATTCTTGATGACATCCTTGGTCCCGATGGCTCAAGCGTTGCGTTCCTCAGTGTCGCGGTTGACCTCGCTCTCTCGCATTGGCGGGCGGCCGCTGATGCAGCTTGGCCCCTGGCGGCCAATCCTCGACTGCTTCAATTGGACGAAGATCGCTTCCAGCATGACGTTTCTGGCGTCAATCATCTCCCTCGTAGGAGAAGTCAGCAGATTCAGGCTGCCATTCGCGTGGATCTCGATGCGCAACCGTCTCGATGGACGCGCTTGGCCGACATGATTGGGCGTTACGTGTTCCGCAAAGACGCTACTTGTCTCAGGCTTCTCCGGGCGGCTCTCGAACAGTCGCGTGACGATCTCAATGACCTGGCCGAAGACCATCCAAATCGGATTGAAGAACTTCACCTAACGGTCGCACGTGCCCTTCGCATGACGGAAGCTGAAAACTGGGAGACCGTGACGAGGACCTCGCAGGACGGCACACCAATCGAGGCCTATCAGTTTACCGATCCCCCCGAAGAGCAACGGGAAAGAGAAGATCAGGCGGCACGCGCAAACGCCAACCTTCAGCGCATGAATATTCGCCGTCGGATTCAGACGGCTCTCCTTGAACCCGACCAATCGACGCCCGCTTTGTTACAAGAAGCACTTGAGTGGGCAAAAGCGCAGCCATTGGAAGCTGGGCCGATGCCTGATGAAGAGGGTGAGAACTCAGGTGAAGAGAACAAAAGCTACGACGCCGAATGGAACCGGCGAGCGGTCGTGATGACTGCGGCGCTTGTCGCGCGCGACTACGAAGCCGCGGATCGCAATGATGCTTTAGCTTGGGGAACACCAATCCTACTGGCAGCATCAAAGCAAAAAATCAGGGAATATCAGGGCGATCAGATCGAATACAACACGACGGCGATTGCAACGCTCGGAATCGTGTCTCTTTTTCTCAAAGGCGATCCTTCCATAGCGCAGAGCATGATCTTGCGGGCAGCGGCATACGAACATCCCGCCGCGCAGGAGGCGCTCGGCCGGAACCTGCTACGCCTTGGCGAGGTCGACGAACGGCTTCCCCGATCGATTGCCCGCATCGTCATGGTTGCCGCCGTCCATCCGCGCCGAGTCCTGGGCCTTGAACAGCAGAAGGAAAACGAACGCCTTTACCGCGAAACGATCGATGCTGCCATTGATATCGAACAGCGTTGGCTCGACGGCGAAGGTGCTGAGCCTTCATGGCCCGAATTGGCGTCGTGGCCATCGGCACCGCGTCGAGGCATACGCCTAGGCAAGCATGGACATATCGAAGACGACGAAGATGACGATGAGCCGCCGAGCCACTATGTCGATGAGCACGCAATTGGTCGGCTTATTCAACATCTCATCCGCTTCACGGTCAGCGATGTGCCGATCTGGGTCAAAGGGTTGGCTGGTCATCTCATGGCGTGGACCGACGAAGCCAATGGCCCGCATGGAGAAGGTGTGCGCGAGCGCGACAATCGCCCGCATAACTGGAATATCGACTTCTTTGACTTCGCCGGCGTGTTGAGTGTTGCCCTCCCGCATTCGGAGGTGACCGACTTGTTTTTGAGTCGTATCGTGAAATTCAACGATGAAGCGTTTCACGATGCGATGGCGTCATTCCTTCGCGGGTATGACCGAGCCACGGTGGCAACGGACACGAAGGTTCCAGAAAATCCGGTCGCAGTTCGCGTGCTCCTTGCGGATCGCATCAAGCGCACTTGGAACTATCGGCGCCTGGGACGTGACAAGGAATTTACCAGCGAAACCCATGCTGGCGACGCTCTGAATGCGATGTTCTACCAGCCGTCGCGCTGGGCCAACACCGGACGTCCCACAATCCCAGAAAATTGGTCGGGCTTGCGGACAAGTATCGCCACACTCACCGATCTCGTGGTCGGAGCGCCAACCTCAGGCTATCTGGCCAGCTTGTTTTTGAACTTGGTCGAATCTTCGCATGACAAGGCACTCATTCCTTTCGTCGTTCAGGCCATGGCTTCCTGGTGTTCGGCTTACGGCGTCGACCGGAATTTCTGGGCAGAGAAGAACATTGGCAGCCGCGTTTGCACCTGGTTCGACGCTGTTCTTACCAATGACGCCACGGCGCTTGCTGCCTTTACTGACCGGGCAGACGAACTTTTCAGGTGCCTCGATATCCTCGTTCAGTCGAGCGTACCGCAAGCACGCATTCTCGAAGAGAAGATCGCTAACTCTGAAGACGGCCGCAAAAGCTGCTAGCTAGCTGGGTTGCCGCATGGCGAAACCGATCTCTACGAATTGTCAAAACACGCCTCGGCGGCGATTCCGCCAGATCTTCCAAGCGGATTGCATGAAACCCGTGCCCCGTTTGACCCGTCGTTGGACGCGCCTCCAGACTGGATGGGACCGCCAAGTAGATTTTCGACTGGGGGCCATCGGTGGCAGCCATCCTGTGACGGGCCCGACATGCACATCAATTCCGTAGGCGTATTGCTGCTGCTTGTACGGTGGTCCGCGATACAGGATCGCGACTGAGGTATCCGCGAGCCTGCGATAGATTCCGTTGTCTGTCGCGCAGCTATACAGCAGTGCCACGCCGAACTGTTGGCCATCAGCCTTTGCCACTACCGTTACGAACAGGGCGCGCTCATCCGGTTCGCCGACTTCGACGCTCCAACCGGCTTCACGCAATGGCCGAACCAAATCTTTGATGCAATCCTCTGAAAGGAGGGCCTTTCGCAAGAGCACGCCGTCATCCGTCGGCATCTCCGGCACAAGACGTCCGTGTTTCTGGTAACGCCGCTCCTCAATCAGCTTGAGGCTCATCTGCGCGTTGGCCTGCAGCAAGGCTTGCTGCCAGAGCAACTTGCTGTCCTCATTCATGTCGGGGAAGAACAGCGACACGACGTGGGTCTCGTCGTACCATGACTCAATCAAGGCCAACGTCGCCAGCGACACGATCAGCCGGCTGAAGTTGCCCGATTCCTGCCAGTCTGAATGAGTTCCGTGCGCGAACATGTGCCTATTGAGCCACGTTACGCCGTCATACTCGCCCGTCTTTTGAAAGAACGATTTTTGTAGCCAGCGTCGGAACGTCTCAAACGCGAAGATGCGCTCATCCTGACCAAGCAGGTAATCCTTGGTCAGATAGTCCGGAGGCACCCACATTCGTTCATAGTGAAGTCGTGCTGCGTTTTCGATGCAACGATCGATAACGCGATCGATCTTGACGCCTATGGGAAGCTCGCTTTCCGAGCCGGACACGATCCGCGTCAAACCTCCTTCGATGGCTGGAATGAGCGCGGAAATACTCGCGGCGCGGTAGCCGCTGTAGAAGGCCAGGTACGCCTCACGCGCCAAGGCACACACTTCTCGCAGGCTTCGTGCACCAGGCAACATCTGCGCAATACAGACGGCTTGGAACGACAAAGTGTACAAAGTCGATGTATGATAATTGAAGAGCTGGATGGCTTGCTCTCTCGTCCGGAGTTTTGCGTCGCCGAGAATCTTCTCCGTCTTGTCCCTTGGAATCCAGAAGGGAGAGAACCACTCCATTTTCTCCCACAACGTGGCCTTTGCTTCGGCTGCTTGCCGCCGGGCTTCCCAGTTCGGATCGCCTGTTAGCTGGACCTTCGGGAAACACGCCTTGACGTCGCCGACGGCAAGCACGACGGCGGGAGTCCTTGCGAAAATCCCGATCTCGCGCTCCTCCACGCTTGTCACGTCGAGGCCGCGTTCCGTGGCCCACAATTGAATCAGCTCAGGCGTCAACGCGCCAAGCGACGACACGTTGCATGCGCGGTGCCAGAGCGCTTGGAAGTGACGATCGAAATCTAACATCGTGAGAGCCTATCCCGGCTTAGATCATTGCTCTCAAGCCGGTTAATTATGAAACCTGCGGAATCAGCCTATAAAGCCATCCCGGCACGGTAAAGGCCACTACGAAGCCTTCTTCGCCTGAGCCATCGTACTGGCCACCATCCGCTCGCAGTATTCGTAGAGCAGGTCATCACGGCTTAAAGCACGAAGTGCCTCGACGTCAGGCGAGCCCGCGAGGATGTTGAGCATTTGCTCATGCGCGATCTGACTATGGCTCTCCACAAACCATTCGAACAATTCGAACGGATCATCTTCGGTTTTCGGGTCGCACTTCCATTAGTTCGACATGTTGGTGTCGAGGAGCGCCAGAAGTGAGCGCACCACTACTAGTCGCCGACGTCCGATCGTTGTCGTGACGATACGCCCAGCTCCTATCAACTCGTAAAGCTTCGTGCGTCCCAAGCCGGTCACTTCGCATGCATCGTCAATCGTGCAGGTGAGCCGCTGGGCGAATGGCATCGTGCTCGGCTCTGCGGCTTTCGGAGCGGATAGACTGACGTGTGACTGTTGTCCGCCAGTTTTCTCTCGTCGATTGTATCTCACGTGGCTCTCCTATTCGCACAAAGCTCGACAGGACAAGAGTTGATTGTGCGACGAGCAACGTCAATGCGAGCATCCGAGGGCGCTCGCGTACGACAGCGCACGTCAGCGGCGGTTTGAATATTTCCGGACACCAAGGGCGACGGAGAAATTCTTCGCGAATGCGCCAGCCACAGTGAGGCATCGCGCCGAAGCAATTTGGCAAATGTCGGCAGCAAATTCCGCAAGCGTTCGCCGCTGTTCACCAGCGTGTTATTCAACCATTATTCAACGAACGCGGCTGATGGCTAGCTAAGTGCTTGAGTTTGCTGGCGCTCCCTAGGGGAATCGAACCCCTGTTTCAGCCTTGAGAGGGCCGCGTCCTAACCGCTAGACGAAGGGAGCGTTGAGAGGCAAGGCAATAGCCTTGAAATCCGGCGGCCGCAAGATGCCTTGTGCATTGCGGCGGGGATTTTGTCACGCATGCTTTACGAACGCCCCCGGGGGCATCCGGCGCCATAGCGCTGGATTCCGGGTTCATCGCCGCGCGATGCCCTCTGCAATCGCGCACCCGGGAAGACGGGGCCGGGCGAGATGCCGCGCGTGCCTGTGCCCGGGCGCATCGCACCTGCACGCTACAGTGGCACCGCCCTCGCGATTGCATGATGGCCACCCTGAGATGTCATGTCGTCGTCGTGCACGGCCCTGCTTTCGCCAAATGGCAATGCAAAACACTTGGCTGTGAAGTCACCCGGCGTCCGTCTCTGCTAACATCGCAGCCCTTCACCATGCTGCGCCCCGCACGGCGCCGGACAAGCGAGAGGAGTGCTTGGAACAAAGCGCAAGCGCTTGACGGCCTTGGCGCACGGCAGATTTGGCTCACGAATATCTTGGCACAACAAACATCAGCGCGGTCGCAGGCCATGGAAGACGTTCCGCACCTCGCGCCGCACAGGTCAATAGCTTAAGCAGAGCGAGGACAGACCATGATCAAACTAAAAATCAACGGCCAGGAACAGAATTGGGACGGCGACCCGGATCTTTCGCTGCTCTGGTATCTCCGTGACGAAGCAGGCCTCACGGGTACCAAGTTCGGCTGCGGCCAGGCGCTGTGCGGCGCCTGCACCGTGATCGTCGACAAGGAGGCGGTCCGCGCCTGCATCACCTCGGTCTCCGACGTCGTCGGCCGCGAGGTCACCACCATCGAGGGGCTGCATCCGACCGGCGACCATCCGGTGCAGAAGGCTTGGCGCCAGGTCAACGTGCCGCAGTGCGGCTACTGCCAGGCCGGCCAGATCATGCAGGCCGCGGCGCTGCTGGACCAGAACCCGAAGCCCAGCCACGACCAGATCCGCGAAGCCATGGCGGGCAATATCTGCCGCTGCGGCTGCTACCAGCGGATCGAGAATGCCGTCCATCTCGCATCGACGGGGGTGTGACATGAATATCCGCACCAATCCCAGCAAGCTTCGCGGCTTCGAGAAGCACGTGAAGGTCGAGAACGTTTCGCGCCGCAGCATCCTCAAGGGGCTCGGCATCGCCGGCTCTTTCGTGCTCGCCGCGCCCGTGATGACGCGCCAGGCGTTCGCCTATGAAACCGGCGCCGGCAAGATGCCGCACGGCGTCGTGGTCGATCCGCGCGTGTTCGTCGCGATCACCCCCGACGGCATCGTCACCATCCTGGCGCACCGCTCCGAGATGGGCACCGGCGTGCGCACCAGCCTGCCCTTGATCGTCGCCGAGGAGATGGAGGCCGACTGGTCGCGCGTCCATGTCCAGCAGGCGCATGGCGACGAGGTCAAGTTCGGCAACCAGGACACCGACGGCTCGCGCAGCACGCGGCACTATCTGATCCCGATGCGCCAGATCGGCGCCTCGGCGCGCTCGATGCTGGAAGCCGCCGCCGCCAAGAAATGGGGCGTCCCGGTCACCGAGGTGAAGGCGCAGAACCACGAGGTGGTGCACAGCGCGAGCGGCCGCAAGGCAGGCTTCGGCGAACTCGCGGCCGACGCCGCGAAGGAGTCGGTGCCGAGCGTCGAGGGCCTCAAGCTGAAGGACCCCAAGGACTTCCGCTATCTCGGCAAGGGCCAGGTCTCGATCGTCGACCTGCACGACATCACCACCGGCAAGGCGCATTACGGCGCCGATGTCCGCCTACCCGGCCTGAAATACGCCGTCATCGCGCGTCCGCCGGTCACCGGCGGCAAGCTCAAGTCGTTCGACGACAGCGCGGCCAAGAAGGTGCCGGGCGTCGAGAAGGTGATGGAGGTCAAGGGCTGGCCCTGGCCGTCCAAGTTCCAGCCGCTCGGCGGCGTCGCCGTGATCGCGCGCAACACCGGCGCCGCAATCAAGGGCCGCGACGCGCTGAAGATCGTCTGGGACGACGGCGCCAACGCCAAATACGACTCCGTCACCTATCGTGCCTCGCTGGAAGAGGCCGCGCGCAAGCCCGGCCTCGTGGTGCGCAAGGAAGGCGACGCCGATGCGGCCCTGAAGAGCGCCGACAAGGTGATCACCGGCGAATATTATCTCCCGCATCTCGCCCATGTCAGCATGGAGCCGCCGGTCGCGGTTGCCGACGTCAAGGGCGACAAGGCCACGATCTGGGCGCCGGTGCAGAGCCCCGGCGGCACCCGCGAGGATGTCGCCAAGACGCTCGGGATTCCCGAGGACAATGTCACCGTCAACGTGACGCTGCTCGGCGGCGGCTTCGGCCGCAAGTCGAAATGCGACTTCGCGCTCGAGGCGGCATTGCTGTCGAAGGAGCTCGGCGCGCCGGTCAAGGTGCAGTGGACGCGTGAGGACGACGTGCATCACGACTTCCTGCACACGGTCTCGGTGGAACGGATCGAGGCCGGCCTCGACAAGAGCGGCAAGGTGATTGCGTGGCGGCACCGCAGCGTGGCACCGACCATCGCCTCGACCTTCGCCGCCGGCGCCAATCACGAGGCGCCGTTCGAGCTCGGCATGGGCCTGATCGACAACCCGTTCGAGATCGCCAACCTGCAATGCGAGAATCCGGAAGCCGCCGCGTTCACGCGGATCGGCTGGTTCCGCTCGGTCTCCAACATCCCGCGCGCCTTCGCGGTGCAATCCATGGTCGGGGAAATCGCGCATGCGACGGGCCGCGACCAGAAGGAGATGCTGCTGGAGCTGATCGGAAGCCCGCGGATCGTCAACCTGTCCTCGGTGAAGGATCCCTGGAACTACGGCGAGCCCTATGACAGCTACCCGATCGACACCGCGCGGTTACGCAAGGTGGTCGAGCTGGTCGCCGAAAAGGGCGAGTGGGGTCGCAAGGTGCCGAAGGGCCACGGCCTCGGCATCGCGGTGCATCGCTCGTTCGTCAGCTACATCGCGACCATCGTCGAGGTGGCGGTCGACGACAAGGGCAAGTTCTCGGTGCCGCGGGTCGACACCGCGATCGATTGCGGCACTTACGTCAATCCGGAGCGGATCCACTCGCAGATCGAAGGCGCTGCGATCATGGGGCTCAGTCTCGCCAAATACGGCGAGATCAGCTTCAAGGACGGCAAGGTGCAGCAGGGCAATTTCGACGACTTCCCGGTGATCCGGATGGACGAGTCGCCTGTGATCACCAACGTCTACATCGTGCCGCCCGGCGCCGACACGCCGCCGAGCGGCGTCGGCGAGCCCGGCGTGCCGCCGTTCGCGCCGGCCTTGATCAACGCGATCTTTGCCGCGACCGGAAAGCGCATCCGCGCCCTTCCGATCGGCAAGCAGCTGGAGACGTGAGGCTGGAACGTCAGGCAGGATAGGTCGTTCTCATCGATCCATTGGAGCAGATCGATGAGAACCCCACCTCAAACATTCGGGACGCTCGCGGCAACCCTGTCCGCGGGCGTCTTGCTTTTTGCGACACAGACGGCGCTTGCCCAGACCGCCTCGCCGCCAAGCGCGACGGCGACCCGTCCGGCGCGGGTGCTGCCCGACCAGAGCTCGGTTCCGAGCAGCGGCCCGCCAGCGACCACCGGCCAGACCACCGGCGAAGCCAGCCGCGACCCCACGATCAAGCAGATGAACGATGACGAGAAGCGGAAGGTCGATACCAAGGGCAAATAAAGCAAGCGCGGACCGGGAAGCGGCGGTCTCCCCATCCGCCGCTTCCCGATCGCATCGCCCCCTATCGGTGAGAAGCGTTTTCGAGCGAAACCAACACCGTTACGCTTGAAGAAAACGCGTCATAACAAGCCGGCGCTTCGGTCCTCATTCAATCAGGACCGAAGCTCAGATCGTGCCTTACTTCTTGTCGAGCGCGAACACCCAGATCACGCCGCCTTGCGGGACGTTGTTCTCGAAGCCCTTGACCTTGCCGGCCAGAGCATCCTGGATGCGTTGCGCGTCGACGCCCCAGCCCGACTGGACCGCGATGTATTGCGTTCCGTCGACCTCATAGGACATCGGCATCGCCATGATGCCGGAGTTGGTCTTCTGCTCCCACAACAGCTCGCCGGTCTTGGCGTTGAAGATGCGGAACATCCGGTCGTTGGTGCCGCCGGCGAGAACCAGGTCGCCCGCGGTCGCCGTCACCGAGCCGAACAGCTGTGAGGTCTTGAAGTCGTGCTGCCAGACCTTCTTGCCGGTGGCCGGATCCCACGCCTGCAACTCGCCGAAATGATCGGCGTTCGGTGCCGGCGTCAGCCCGATGTCCTCCGGCTTGGTGCCGAGCCAGAGCTGGCCGGGTACCAACGGCTGCTTCTCGCCTGTGAAGCCGCCGCAGAAGTTCTCGTTGGCGGGAACGTAGACGAGCTTGGTGCTCTGGCTGTACGCCGCCGACGGCCAATCCTTGCCGCCCCACAGCGACGGGCAGAACTCGACCCGCTTGCCGATCACCGGCTTGTGCTCGGGATCGACGATCGGCCGGCCGGTCTCGGCCTCGATGCCCTTCCAGACGTTGGTCTTCACGAACGGCCAGCCGGACACGTAGTTGATCTTGTCGGGCTTGTTCTCGAGCACCCAGAAGATGGCGTCGCGTCCCGGGTGGATCAGGCTCTTGAACGACCGTCCGTCACGCTGCAGGTCGACCAGCATCGGCGCATCGACCTCGTCCCAGTCCCAGGAATCGTTCTGGTGATACTGGAAGTGCTTCTTGATCTTGCCCGTCTCGGGATCGAGACCGATCACCGAGCTGGTGTAGAGGTTGTCGCCGGCGTGAGCCGAGCCCGGCCACGGCGCAGCGTTGCCGACGCCCCAGAGGATCGTCTTGTTGTCCTTGTCGTAGGTGCCGGTCATCCAGGCCGATCCACCGCCCGACTTCCAGTCGTCGCCGCTCCAGGTCTCGTGCCCGGGCTCGCCTTCGCCGGGGATGGTGAAGGTGCGCCAGAGCTCCTTGCCGCTCTCGGCATCGTAGGCGACGACATAGCCGCGCACGCCGAACTCGCCGCCGGAGCCGCCGACGATCACCTTGCCGTCGACCACCAGCGGCATCAGCGTCAGGTATTGACCTTTCTTGTAGTCCTGGACCTTGGTGTCCCAGACCACCTTGCCGGTCTTGGCATCGAGCGCGACGACGTGGTCGTCGGTGGTGGCGAAGTAGACCTTGTCCTGCCACAGGCCGACGCCACGGCTGGTCGGATGCAGCTGGAACAGATCGTCGGGAAGCTGCCGCTTGTAGCGCCAATACTCCTCGCCGGTCTTGGCGTTGAGCGCGATCACCTGGCCCATCGGGGTCGCGGCGAACATCACGCCGTTGTTGACGATCGGCGGCGCCTCATGGCCCTCGATGACCCCGGTCGAGAAAGTCCAGACCGGCTTGAGGCCCTTGACGTTGGAGGTGTTGATCTGGTTGAGCGGACTATACCCCTGCCCGTCATAGGTCCGGCGATACAGCATCCAGTTGCCGGGTTCGGGATTTTCGAGCCGCGCCGAGGTCACCGAACTGTAGTTTTCGATCGGCCCCGCGACGGCATAGGTCGAAATGAGGCACGTGAATGCGACACAACTCGACAGTAACCACTGCTTGCTTGTCATGAGATGCTACCTCCCTGCTCTGTTTTGATTTTTTCAGTTTAGGTCATGCAGAAATCCCGATGTGGCCTCATCCTCCCTGCTGAGCACCCACCTTTCCGACGAATGGCGCTGCGACCGTGATCGCGCCGTCGGCAACCGTCAGCGGCAATGCCGCGAGGCGACGTGGCGCCGGCCCGAACACGACCTGCGCATTCTGCCGCGGATCGTATTCGGAGTTGTGACAGAGGCATTTCAGGACGTTCTTGTCGCCCTGCTCTTCCTTCAACCAGGCAGTGATCGGACATCCGGCATGCGTGCAGATGACCGAGTAGCAGACGATGCCGTCAGGGGCGCGGGCGCGCGTGGCATCGTCGAGTTCGCTCGGATCGAGCTTGACCAGCACGACCTCGTTCAGCCGCGAGCCCTTGCGAACGACCGAGGTGTTCGGGTCCTGCGGCCAGGCGCGAATGGGCGGGCCGCCCAAGGTCAGATCTTCCGACTTGATGACCTGGCCCGCCTTGTCGCCCTCGGCGCGCACGAGCCGATCGGCTTTTTGCGGCCGCTCGTTGGCGCCGGGCTGTTCGTCATCATCGGCGGCCGCGGGCTCGATTGCGGCGAGACAGGCGCAGCCTGCGAGCGCTGTCAACACCGCGCGGCGCGTCGGGTCGGCGCACGAGCCCGACAGATCGGACTCACCAGACTGTTCGATGGAAGCGCTCGGGTTGGATCGCGACATGGCGCAAGCTGAACGTGCAACTCGGCCGAAAAGATGGCGGCACACCTTCTCGATGCGCGAACGCATGCGCAAAAAATACGCTGCAGCTTTCGGTTGATCGACTGCCGGGCTTCGCGATTGCTGCGATCAGGGTTCGTTGACGAAGCTCAGCCTGCCGACAGGTTTCAGCGTCTTTGCATCAAATGTGCGAATCTCTGTTGCACCGCCCACGTCAAGCGTGAGGACCAATCGTTCGCCGGCGACGCCAGTGGCGACGATGCGCGCGCCTTTCGGCAGCGCAGCAGTGACGTCGGAAACGGAAACGGGGCTTCCCTCGCTGCGATAAAGGCGGTAGCCGATGGCAATCAATACGACGGCCACGGCCAATGCCGAGGTCAGGCCCGCGATCAGCATCATGCGCCGCACCCGCGCGATCAGCGCGGCCTGGTCGGGGGTCGGTTCGGTCACAGCGGTGTCGGTCATCACAAGGCTCTATCTTTGCAAGTGTCTTCGCAACAAGTCTCTTCGAATGGCGGTCGGAAGCTGGAGGTCGTCGTCGCCGGCGACGAGGGCTCGGCCCGGCTTGACCGCGTGCTCGCGCAGCGCAGTCCCGAGTTGTCGCGGTCCCGGCTGAAGGCGCTGATCCTCGCCGGTTCCGTGACCGTCAAGGACGCCGTCGTCCGCGACCCCGCTTATCATGTCGCCAAGGGCGATACGATCATAATCGACGTGCCGGAGGCCGCGCCCGCCGAGCCGCAGGGCGAGGACATCGCGCTCGATATCGTGTTCGAGGACGACGACATCATCGTCATCGACAAGCCGAGGGGCCTCGTCGTGCATCCCGCTGCCGGCCACGCCACGGGGACGCTGGTCAACGCGCTGATCGCGCATTGCGGCTCGAGCCTGTCGGGCATCGGCGGGGTCAAGCGGCCGGGCATCGTGCACCGCCTCGACAAGGACACCACGGGGCTGATGGTGGTCGCCAAGAACGACCAGGCCCATCAGTCGCTGACCGCGCAGTTCGCCGACCATGGCCGCACCGGCCCGATGGAGCGCGGCTACATGGCGTTCGTCTGGGGCGTGCCGAACCGGCCCCACGGCACGATCGACGCGCCGATCGACCGCCACCCGCATGCCCGCGAGAAGATGGCGGTGCGCCAGGGCGGCCGCGAGGCGATCACGCATTTCGAAGTGCTCTCGAGCTTCGCCGGCCGCGACGGCAAGCCGGTCGCCTCGCTGCTGGCGTGCCGGCTCGAGACCGGGCGGACCCATCAGATCCGGGTGCACCTCGCCCATCTCGGCCATCCCCTGCTCGGCGACAGCGTTTACGGCGCCCACTTCAAGACCAAGGCCGGGCAACTCGGCGCGGAAGGTAAGGACACACTCACCGCCCTCGGCCGGCAGGCCCTGCACGCCTATCTGCTGGCATTAGAGCACCCCCGGACCGGAGAACTTTTGCACTGGGAGGCGCCTTTGCCGGAGGATTTGCTTCTTCTGCAACGGGCGCTGGAAGCGGCGGTATGACGCACCCCTTCCGGAAAAGCCGCGTTATGACAACAGGTTATACCTGCCACACGGGGACGTGACGTCAGCAATCCTTCCCTATCACGGACAGTTTGGTGTATGTTGCACCTGCGCTGAATATCCAGCGCGGAACATCGCAGCATGGCCGGCTTTAACCCAGCGGCCACCTGCCGGGCCCGCCGCTATCGGGGGCCTGAACCACTGGAGGGCGCTCAAATGGCCCGTACAGCTACGTTGCCGGTCCTCAATGGAGAATCCGGCCTCTCTCGATACCTCGCCGAGATCCGCAAGTTCCCGATGCTGGAACCCCAGCAGGAGTACATGCTCGCCAAGCGTTGGCGCGAGCATGACGATCGCGACGCGGCGCATAAGCTCGTCACCAGCCATCTCAGGCTCGTGGCCAAGATCGCCATGGGCTATCGCGGCTACGGCTTGCCGATTTCCGAGGTCGTCTCGGAAGGCAATGTCGGCCTGATGCAGGCGGTGAAGCGATTCGAGCCCGAGAAGGGCTTCCGTCTCGCCACTTACGCCATGTGGTGGATCAAGGCGTCAATACAAGAGTACATTCTGCGTTCCTGGTCGCTCGTGAAGATGGGCACCACCGCGAACCAGAAGAAGCTCTTCTTCAACCTGCGCAAGGCGAAGAGCAAGATCTCCGCCCTGGAAGAGGGTGATCTCCACCCCGACCAGGTCAAGCTGATTGCCAAGCGCCTCGGCGTGACCGATCAGGACGTGATCGACATGAACCGCCGCCTCGGCGGCGACGCGTCGCTCAACGCCCCGATCCGCGACGACGGCGAAGCCGGCGAATGGCAGGACTGGCTGGTCGACAACTCGCCCAACGCCGAAGCCCTGATGGCCGAGAGCGAGGAGTTCGATCATCGCCGCCAGGCCCTCAATGGCGCGATCGGCGTGCTCAACCCGCGCGAACGCCGCATCTTCGAGGCGCGGCGTCTGGCGGATGAGCCGATGACGCTGGAAGACCTCGCCGCCGAGTTCGGCGTGTCGCGCGAGCGCGTGCGGCAGATCGAGGTCCGCGCGTTCGAGAAGGTGCAGTCGGCCGTCAAGGGCACGATCGCCCGGCAGGAAGCCGCTCTCGAAGCCGCGCACTGATCGCGCAGCAGCGAGCCAACAGACACGAAAGCCGGCGGCAACGCCGGCTTTTTTGTTGTTTGCAAAGTGGTGCTCGGCACGCACCTCGATCCGGGGCGTGTAGCCATCAATCCGCCCGCCGACGAATGTCCGCATCAGCCTCGGGTGCGCCGATGTCGCCGCCCATGATGGCGAGAATGCTGGGCCAAGTGTTCGGGGTCGTGCTCATCCTCGATCTCCATGGCGTTGAATTGCGTTCCTGCATGTCGCTGTTCAAAAGCGAGTCATGTTCGCGGCCGGCGGGTTCGGCGATTTCACAAGGCTTGCCTTGTATTCCTCGACCGTCTTCAGCGCCGGGCCGATCACCCATTCGTACATCTCTCCGATGTTGTGTTCCTCGTGGGGGTCCGCTTCGATATTGAACACCTTGGGATAGCCGTTCATCGGCGCTGCGCTGGCACCGACTCCTCCCAATAGGGTCGCGCCGCCGGGGCCGCTACGGCCCGGCGCCACATCGACAAAATAGATGCGGAACTGCTTCCAGCGCACCGCAACGAGAGACGGGCCGACGAAGGTTAGGAGATGTTCGCGACGCCCGTTGTCGTTCCCGCCAAGCAGCAGGTCGGTCTGGTCGATGCCGTCGATCGGGCGATCATCCGGGACCTTGCCGCCGGTTATCCGCGCGAAGGTCGGGAAGAAATCCATGATCGAAAACATGGCGTTGGACGATCGAGGCCTTACTCGCTCCGGCCAGCGAATGATGGCGGCAGTGCGGATCGATCCTTCACTTATGTCCCCCAACGCTCCGCGCCACGGCCCGGACGAGCCCATGTCCGGCATGTCGCCGCCGAATGGGCGCGAGACGGGACCGTCAGGGCCATTGTCGGAGGCGAACACCGCGATGGTGTCGCGCGCGAGGCCGAGCTGATCGAGTGCATCGAGCATTCTGCCGACGATGGCATCGCCTTCCATCAGGGAATCACCGAACTGGCCGACGCGGGATTGGCCCTCGAACCGCTTTGACGGCAGGTTGGGAAAGTGCGTCCGCGATATCGGCAGATAGAGGAAGAACGGTTTGCCGACGGCCTTCTGGCGCCGCATGAAATCGACGCCGCGCTCCATCAGCTCCCAGTCGATCTCGCGCCGCACGTCCGCCGTATAGGGTTTCACCGCCTTGAGCGCCTCCCCACGCGCGGCCTCCACGATCTGTGGCCCCTTATCGATCGGGATATCGAGCGTCTTGGTTTGCCGAGCCTGCTCGATCATGAGGAAGGCATCCCAGGTGTCGCCAGGTGGGATGCCGTAGAATTCGTCGAAACCCTTGTTCTGCGGCTGGCTGTAAGGCTGGGCACCGAGATGCCATTTGCCAAAGATCGCCGTGGCGTAGCCTGCCTCGCGCAGCATTCCGGCCATGGTGATTTCTGTTGCCGGCAGCGAGATTGGAGTCCCCTCGACGGCAACCAGCGACAGACCGGAGCGAATGGAATAGCGTCCGGTCATCAAGGCGGCGCGCGACGGGGTACAGGACGGCTCGACCAGAAACTGCGTCAGCCGCAAGCCTTCGGCGGCAAGCCGGTCGATGCGCGGCGTCGGCGCCCCGCGCAGTTCGCCGCCGCCGTAAGCTCCGATGTCGCCATAGCCGATGTTGTCGGCGAGAATGAAGAGAATGTTCGGCTTTTGCTGTTGTGCTGACGCGGGAGCGACCATCATGGCAACGAACGATGCCACCATGCCGAAACAGATGTGCCTGCGCCGATTCATGCTCGATCTCCGGCGGTCGCCGTCATAGAGAGCTTCGGCCCAATCTTCGTTGCGAGCCTCATCTTGCGCTTCTCGTGGAGTTTCTGGATGCCCGGGGACAGGCGGCCGGCGCTTTCGGGCCGGCCGCTTGTGTTGTTCACAATCGCGACCTGATGTTTGCCATTAGTCGCTTCGGCCGGCCGTCTTCATGTCCTTCACTCGCTGCATGACCTGTTCCAGGTTGTAGCTGGCCGGGTCCTGCAGCGGCGGGAATTTGATGAAGGTCTCCAGGTGCCTCAGCCACAGCTGCTGGCCGATCGGCAGCATGTTCCAATCATAGACGTAGGCAGTAGACGGAGAAGCAATAGCCCCGGCCATGCCGAACAACGTCTTCAGCTGTGTACCAACGGAGGTTTCGAAAGGATCGCGCTTGATGTTGACGACCTGGGTCCAGGAGTAGGGCTGCACACCGGCAATGAAGCCAGCTGGTGAGTCCGACACCATCGCGAAGTACATCTTCCAGTTCTTGTAGCGGACCGCCGATGGCTCCTTGCCGGAGTAATACAGGAAGTGGTCACGGGCCGACTTGTCGGACTTGCCGCTCAGATAGTCGATCTGATTAACACCGTCGAGGGTGGTCTTGACCATATTAGGATAGCCGGCCTCGACCTGTTGCTTCAGTGCGTCGCCCTTGGGCCCGCCGGCGATCTCGACGAGGGTCGGGAGCCAGTCGAGGGCGGAAAACATTTCGTTCTTGACCGTGCCGGGCTTGATGACGCCCGGCCAGCGAATCACCATCGGAGCGCGCATGCCGCCCTCCCAGGTGCTCAGCTTGCCGCCCTTGAACGGCGTGACGCCGCCGTCCGGGAAGGTGATGGTCTCGGCGCCGTTATCGGTGGTGAAGACGACGATCGTGTTGTCGAGTTGGCCCAAGTCTTCGAGCTTCTTCAGTACCACGCCGATGTTGTCATCCATCTGCTTCATGCCGGCTTCGTTGACGCCCCAATCCTTGCCGCCAGGCTCGCCCACCATGGTCAGATACTTGTCCGGCAGCACGGTCGTGATGTGCATTCGCGCCGGGTTATACCAGACGAAGAACGGCTTGTTGGTCTTCTTCGGGTCGTTGCGATCGAGGAAGTCAACGACCTTGGCCGAGATTTCTTCGTCCACGGTCTTGGATCGCTCGAGAGTCAGCGGGCCCTCATCCTTGCAGGTCATGTTCTTTGCGGTGCCGTCCGAGGACTTGCAGGCGAGCATCGGACGCGGCGGCGTCAGGCAAACCGTGGTCCTGGGATCTACAGCGCCGGGGACCTCAGCCACGCCGGGGATCGGCGTGTTCTTGCATGGCGGCGCAAGGGTCTGCTGGGTCGCGGTTTTGTTGATGTCGGGGAAGCTCACCCCTTGCATGGCGTCGAGGTGATAGAGATAGCCCCAGTATTCCTGGAAGCCTTGCGCTGCCGGCAGCGACTCGGTGTGGTCGCCGAGATGGTTCTTGCCGAACTCGCCGGTGGTGTAGCCGAGATCGAGCAGGAACTTGGCAAGCGTCGGCGTCCCCGCCCGCAGATAGGATGGGCTACCGGGAATTTCCGGCAAGACCATGCCGACGCGAACCGGCTGCATGCCGGTTAAGAAGGCCGTGCGCCCGGCCGTGCAGCTCTGCTCGGCGTAATAGTGCGTGAACATCGCGCCTTCGTTGCCGATGCGATCGATATTCGGCGTCTCCCCGACCATCAATCCGCGGTGGTAGATGCTCGGCTGCATCCAGCCGATGTCGTCACCCATGATGAAGAGAATGTTTGGTTTTTGCTGGTTTTGCGCCAAGGCCGGTGTACTGACCGGCCCGGACAACGCCATCAGCATCGTCGTGCTGAGCAGCGAGGCGCAGGTCCCCTTGAGCCAGCCTGATGTCTTGCGGGGCGGCGTTCCAGTAGGGGGCGACGGCTCGTCGGGCAACGTAGAACTCAACATGGCTACGCTCTCCTGTTTATGATGCATTGGGAACTCCTCGACTGATGCATCGAAAGCCAAGATGACTCGTGGAAGTATCAACCGGCTCCGCGTGGCGCGCTGCCGGCCGGTAGCGTCGGCAGTAATTCGGCGCGCACAAATGCGAGCCGCCTTTGATGACCTTCCGTGGAATCTTCACGTTGGTTGTTCTTGGGTCATAGCTGTCGGCCTCACGCCCGCCGCGCGGATTCGCCGGGATGCAGCAGGCCTTCGTCACATCCGCCTCATGCCTGGGGGAATACCAGTCGGCTGTCCATTCCCAGACGTTGCCGATCATGTCGTAAAGGCCGTAGCCGTTCGGCGGGAATGCGGTGACTGGCGAGGTGCGTTCGAAACCGTCGGCATTGGTGTTTTGGTGCGGAAAATCACCCTGCCAGGTGTTAGCCATGTGACGGCCGCGCGGCATGAATTCGTCACCCCACGCGTACTCGGCGTCATCGAGTCCGCCGCGTGCCGCAATCTCCCACTCCGCTTCGGTCGGCAGTTCCTTGCCAGCCCATTGCGCGTACGCAAGCGCGTCGTTGAAAGCCACGTGCACGACGGGATGATGATCGAGCGCATCGATGTTGCTATTCGGTCCGTAGGGATGCCGCCAGTCAGCCCCCCTGGCGAAGGTCCACCACTGGCTGAAGTCGCGCAGGCCGACCGGGTGCCGTGGCGGCAAGAACATCAGGGAGCCCGCATAAATCATGTGCGGTAGGATCCCGGGATAGTCTCTCGGGTCGGGCGCAATCTCGGCCACGGTAACGTGACCTGTAGCCTTGACGAACTTTTCGAACTGCTCGTTTGTGACAGGATGGCGATCCATCCAGAAGCCATCGACACTCACCCGAAGTGCCGGCGCCTCCTCCGGATAATGCCTGTCCGATCCCATGCGGAATGTCCCGCCGGGTACGCAGATCATCCTGTCGATATCTGACGGACCATCGCAAATGGCGATATCGCGCGCGCGCCTGGACTTCGCTCGCAAGGCGTCACCTCCCAGCCGATCTTTTCCACGCTATGAGGCAAAACCCTCACGTGATATCGGACCGTGGTCCGACATCCCGATCTGCGCGCTCGACCTCTGTTCGACCCACGGATGCCGCGGCGCCGCAATGGCCGCCCTGAAGTTGATACAGGTGACACTCACTCGATTAAGGCGATCTTGATCTAGATCAAAGCGGGACTGCCTTCGGGAGCAGCATTCCGGAAGCGCTGGACGTATGCCCATCAATCCGCCTGCCGACGAATGCACGCATCAGCCCCGGGTGCGGACAAACAAGGCGCTTTTGGTCATGTCGGCTACGGGGCCAGTTTCGGACCTTCCCGACAGGCTGCAGTGTCTTCGTGCAACGCTACCTGTTCCCCGGATGCGTCAGGTGACGTAGAATGTCACGGCCCTTGAAGCGGGACGTGCCGAAATCACCGTCCGGGCAAACGAGCAGCACAGGTGCTATCGGCAGGCACACGCTCTCCTAGAGGCCGTTCTTTTTTCGGTTTCACACCACCGTTCACCACGAACTTTGCGCGCTGCATTTGCGGCCGCTCGTTCGGTAACGTCGGGAGAAAAGCGATGAGGAAGGTCGATCGAAGGTCCGCACTGGGAATCGCGTTGGCAGCGGTTTCGACTGCCATGATCAAGCCCGCCAAGGCTCAAGCCACGGGCTACAAGGATACGGCGCCTTGGCCAGGTGTCGTGGTGCGTGAATATGAAGGCGAGACACCATCCCTGATCCCAGGATTTAAGACGGTCTCAATGCGCGATGTCATTATGCAGCCGGGATCGAAGACCATGGGCCCCCCGATGATGAATGCCATGATCTGCCATATCACCGAAGGGGAGCTTCGGCTTGAACAGGAGGGAAAGACCTTTACGGGCAAGAAGAATTTTGTCTGGACCTGTAATAAGGAAACAAGAGAGCAGGCGTACAACGATGGGAATGTGGTCGCGATCATGCGGATCACGGATCTGAAGGCCTAAGGCTCTTTTTCTTCGCAAGAGATAGCAAGAGACAGATTGCAGGAGCGGATGGCGCACGCGACGACGCGCCATCCGTGCAGGACCGCTTCGGGTCAGAAGGCGATATTTCTGAACTCGGATCGGGTTTCCGCTTCGTCCCCGAAAGCAGGCGTTCTAGATTTTGATGGAGTACGCGGCCCTACTCGCGCACTGCCGCGCTTCGCCGCGACATCGCGATGAAACCCAAGCCGCGCACGCTCATTCCGCCGATAACCACGGAGTGTCTTAGGGCTTCGCCTTCACCGACTTCGACGGCACCTTCAAGTCGCCGACGGGAAATCTGAGGGCGACGATGAACCGGCATAAACTCCAAAGCGACCCATTGATACGCGGATATTTCAATCCGGGTTCTACCCGTTCCGCAGTCGGTCTCTCCGTTGGGAGATAGTCAACATGGCATCACCTGGAAAAATCCAGGAGTACGGATCGCAGGCACCGGATACGATTGCGGCGAAGTTATTCAACTTTGAAGTCGGCAAGTTCGCCATCAAGCCGGAACATTCCAATTGGCTGATCAGTGTCGTCGCTCCAAAATTGAGGAGCGGAGGAAGCCTTACAATCATAGGACTTGCGAGTCGTACCGGCAGCGACGATTTCAACATGGAATTGTCGCAGAATAGGCTGCGGGCCGTAATCGATCTGCTTCGCAAGCAAGTGCCCAACAATTTCAAAGTTGCGCTCGAGGTGGCGAAAGGGGAACGCGCGGCCAAGTATGCAGGCGAAATGGATGGGGTGGAAAACGAAGCCTGGCGTGGTGTGATCATCTCGGTTTGGAATAAGCCAAATCCACCACCGCCACCGCCGCCTCCTCCGCCTCAACCGAAACCTCAATTTTATCCGGAGGAACGCAAGTTCTTCAAGCGTTGGCTTGGCTTCGGCGTCAAGTCTGGCGGACAGTTGTTGATCGGCGGCATCGAGAGCACGACCGCGTACGTCGTGAACCTGGGAGATTTGGAGACCTTCGATCTCCAGATTGTCAGCAGCCGGTGGGGACTGGGTCTTGGAGGCAGCGGAGGGGCCGTTGCCGTTATCGGCTTTGGTTTCAGCGTTCCATATGAGTTGCACCGTGAACCCCTGAATGACTGGGGCGTCAATGTCGCATTTACCGAAAAGCTGATCTCGAAATCGGCGCTACAATCGATCCACAACAGCAAGTACTTCATCGATGGCTTGAAAAACGGCAGGTACGTGGCACCCGCGCTGAATACGCGAAACACCTTCACGGCTATTGGCTTGCTTCAGAACGTGAGAAATGCACTCCACACGCTGTACGGAGGATTCGAGGCAGCCAAGGGCTCGGGCGTCATTGTGCTCGACTTGCCGTTTTTAGGTGTGGGACTTGAATTGTCCGCTTTCTTGACGCGAGGAACCATGTACGTCTCGAATCCTTCCCATTGGATTGAACCGAGCTGAAGGCTCGGACGAGACTCGCCCAAGCCTTACCGCTACCGAGGGACTTCCGGTTCACCTCGAAGACCCGGCGTTCTCGATGGTCACGCAGGCCGTCAGCGACGGTGTCCGGCCCCCCGCGACGGAGGGGGTTTCTTTTTGCTCGCCGCCGGTGTTTGCTCTGCACGGCGGAGAACGGGGCATGCGGGGATCGCTGGGGGAAAAGATCGGTGAAGGCGTCTTCGCTGATGTCCACGCCTGGGCGCCCGGTCAGGTCGTCAAATTGTCCAAGCCAGGTATCCCGCAGTGGGTCGTCCGGCACGAGATGCAAATGACCCGCGCGGTCTTCGCCGCCGGCGGCCCGGCGCCGGAGGTGCTCGGCGAAGTCACCCTGGACGGTCGCTTTGGCATCGTGCTGCCGCGGTTCGATGGGCCGACCCTGACGCAGGCTACGCGCACCGGCGCCATCACGCGTGAACAAGCGGGCGCAATCCTTGCGAAGCTCTGCCGTGCCGTTCACAAGACGCGACCGCCGCCGGACGCACTCTCGTTGCGCGAGGCGATGGACGCCCGATTGCGGTTCGGCGGCAGCGTGCTTCCGGAGCGCATCACCACCGGCGTCCTCGCGCTGATCGAGCACCTCGCGCCGGATGACGTGCTGTGCCATTCCGATCTTCACCCCGGCAACGTGATCATGACGGCGCAGGGTCCGAGACTGATCGACTGGCTCGGCGCGGCTCGTGCGCCCGCCGCCTACGAGATTGCACAGTGTCATGTCCTGATTGCCGAGCTTGACCCGGAACACGCCGGCGATCCGGAGCGGGCCACGGTCAATTCGGTTCTGCAGGCGGAGTATGCGCGGCTGGCCGGCATAGCCCCTGCGGCGCTGACAGCGGCGATGCAGCCCTATTTGCCGATCGTCCGCGTCTTCCTCCTGCTCGGCGGGGCCATGCCTGAGGTGCGGGAGCGGCTGATCCAGCGCGTCGAGGCGGCCCTGCTCTCGGCGGGGTGATTACTCCCGGTCATCCCGCCCACGGCAAGGCTACGCCGGGGCAACATACTCGCTCGGCCGCCGAAGCTTCGGCGAAGGCGGCACGCCCGGCCATGGCCGTTCGAAGAGCGGCGTCGCTTCGCTCCGCCTATGACGAGTGACCATAGGGTGAGGGTCACAGCAACACGGAGGCTAAAGATGCAGGGATCGCTGGGGGAAAAGATCGGTGAAGGCGCCTACTCCGAAGCCTACGCCTGGGCGCCGGGGCAAGTCGTCAAACTGTTCAAGCCCGGCTTGCCGCGGCGGATGCCCTGGTTCGAGGTGCATATGATCCGCGCCGTCCACGCCGCCGGCGCTCCGGTGCCGGAGGTGTTCGGCGAGGTGACCCTGGACGGGCGCTTCGGCATCGTGCTGCAGCGCCTCGACGGACCGACCCTGCTGCAGCTAACCCGAACCGGCGCGGTGACGTTCGAACAGGCCGGCGCGATCATCGCGGCTCTTGCCATGTCCATTCACAAGACGCCCCTGCCGCCGGAGGTCCTCTCCATGCGCGAGTATATGGAGGCTCAGTTGGAGCACGACGACGGCAAGCTCCCGAAGCACATCGCCACTGAAATCCTCGCGCTGATCGATCGCTTGCCGCCGGGCGACGGGCTTTGCCATACCGACCTGAGCCCCGGTAACGTGATCATGACAGCGGACGGCCCAAGGCTGGTCGACTGGGTCAGCGCGATGCGCGGGCCCGCCGTCCTCGAGCTTGGGTTCTTGCGTGTGATCCTGTCCGAGCTCGGGCCGGAAGTCGCCGACAATCCGGAGCGGCCGCGCGCGACCAATGCGGCGGCGCAATCTGAATATGCCCGGCTGGCCGGCATGTCTCTCGCGGATCTGACGGCGGCAATGGAGCCGTATTTGCCCATCGTCCGCACCTTCGCCGTTCTCGGCAACGCGGTGCCTTCGCTGCGGGAGCGGCTGATCCAGCGCATCGAAGCGGCACTGCGCTTGGAGGACTGAATTGTTTTGGTCGCGCGTATGGCTCCGGTCTGGCCGCCAGATCGGAGCCATTTCATTTTGCCGGTCCGTGCGTTTGATCGGCCAACATGATGGTGACCTCTCTCCGCACGCTTCACAGCGCTCCGTCGCAATTCATCGAACGGCGCTCAATTGCCTGGCGTTTTCGAACCTTGCTTGGGCCTCTGAGAGGGCACCGTCGATGGCGAGTCCCAGTCAATCATTTTCAAGCAAATGAGGAGTTCGACATAGCTTTGTACTTGCCCTGACCCCGCCATGAGTTCGCAACTTTCTCGCGGTCCCGCCGGGACAGTTAGCCAGATCGAGTTTAGCTGCTGCCGCGCAACCGCCTCGTCACTCACGCACTTGCTCGCGTCCTGGGGAAGCCCCGACGCTTTATCGTCAACGGACACGTCCGCGCAAAGCGACTTGATGTCGAAGTTGGGAACACTGTCTGAAATTTGTACGGGCGGCTGACCAACGAGCGATAATGCCAAGAGCGCTGCCTTCATGAGATCTCCCTCCCCGTCCGGTGCGCCCAGCTGGAAGGCGGATTGAGCTGGGACTGACGCGGCTTTGGAGGCTGTAGCGGCCACCCTCCGCCCACGACGTTACATTGGGCCTTTTTCCCAATTTCTATCCACTACGAACCGCAATGCTGCGGCGCGCTACTACTTTTGCGCATGCGATTTGCCCGCCCGTCTGTTGGTTAGGACGAGTTCGGGATGGCAATTGCCGCGGGCATTTGCCGATTTACGATGTGCTCAGTGAGACGCGATCCCTAACGCGAAAGGGCGGCCGTGACCGCGGTCCCTGCGTGCTGGTGCTCTTGGCCATCGCGATAGTGTGGGGGTTGTAGCGCTGATCATCCGAGCAGAAGAGCGCCCCCGCCGACGACGAAGAAAACGATCGCTAGACCTGTCAGGCCGTACTCGACGCCATCCATCCCGATCGACCATCGAACGAGGAACCAAGCAAGCCCCAGCTCAGGGGGTGCCGGGGCTGGAAGGCTGTTGCGGCACAGCCTCTACTCACGACGCTACGACTTTCCCGAATTTGATCCACAAGAAACCGCTGTTGCTGCAGCGCGCTACTACCAATGCCCCACGCACGCGATCATACGGTCTCATACAGCGCACCGACGCCTGGCATGCCGCAGGTTACGGTGCGGCCACCCAGCCCATTTTGAACGGGGCTGCTTCTCAAGTTGTAGATCTGGGACAGAAGAATTGAGTTACTGGGCGTCGGCCATCTTCGGTCGAGAAGCCTGCGGTTGCGCGTTGACTGCCGAGGGCCGGCTCGACGGCGACGCCGGTTCCTGCGATGAGACGGCGGCGTCGGGCGGCGCGTCCGGGGATGGTCGATGGGCAGCTGGTGCCGGAAGCACGATCACTTTCGCGCCGACTTTCACCCGATCATAGAGGTCCATGACGTCGTCATTGGTCAGCCGGATGCAGCCGGACGAAACGCGCTTCCCGATCGTATCGGGCTTGTTGGTGCCGTGAATTCTGTATTCGGTATCGCCCAGATACATCGCCCGGGCACCGAGCGGATTGCCGGGACCGCCCGCCATGAACCGCGGCAGATAAGGCTGGCGCGAAATCATCTCTGCTGGCGGACGCCAATCCGGCCATTCTGTCTTGCGGGCCACGACCTGTTCACCGGACCATGTGAAACCTTCGCGGCCGACACCGATGCCGTAGCGCATCGCCTGCCCGCCGTTCAGAACGAGATAGAGGAATGTGTTTCCGGTATCGATGACGACGGTGCCCGGCGGCTGGTGACTGACGTATTCAACCACCTGCCGAGCAAATTTTCCGGGAGCGTCAGCGGCTTTTGGTGTTTCGATCCGGGGCGCGGGGACCGGGATCGGAACCGGAGCTGGCGCTGGCGCTGGAGCCTGAACCGCCGCCGCTACGTGAATGGGAGTCGACGGCGCAGGACTAGATGGTGCCGGCACCTGGTGCGCGGCTTGCTTCCGTATCGGTTGAACGCCCGCTGGCCGCCACAGCAAGCCGTACCCCAATGCGGCAGCGGCCACGACGCCAACTACAACTCTTCCGGCCACTGGTAGCGCGAGCGTCTCGGTCTTTCCACGTTTGGCCCGCTTACCCATACCTCTCCCCTGATCGCTGTGCCCGGAAGGGGTATCCGGCAAATTTTAACAAGCTTCGAAGCGATGTCGCTCAAGCTGGAAATCGCCAAGCGTCGTTAACGCCAGCCCCTGTGCTGCAACACCCATCGTCCACATTCGATCGCCGGTTCGGGCAAAGCAAGGGCCGCCCAAAGGCGGCCCTCGCGCAAAGGTGCAACATCACTTCAACGTATAGGTACCAGTCTGGTGATTGCAGTCTTGAAAGGTTCCCTCTTTGATGACCGGGAAAGGCCCTAAGGGTTGTATCGTTGCGGTCATGACCATGCCGTCGTACTTCCCAGTCCCCGCGACTGTCTCTCTGGTTACCTTTCCTTCTGACGTCGAGAAGTACGAAAGTCGCTTATCACCGTCTCGGTCAATGGACTCGCAGACCGTGGTGCCAGTAATCTTCCCACCAAGAGACGCACTAACCCCTGCGCACCGGAATGTATCTTTGTCGAAAAGCCCACCCGGAGGATTGCTTCGGATAGAGCCGGTATGCTCATAGCTTCGCGCGATGTGGGTCTTGGAAAATGAGATAGTGTTGCTCGTGCCCGACCAGCACGCCGTGTAATCGAAGTTGCCTTCTTTTGGGAGCTCGGCGGCGAAAGCAGACGGTGCCAACGCAAAGACGATCAACGCTAAGGGATACCTGCATGCGCTTTCCATAGTACCCTCCGTATGGATTGGCAGAACGAACGATGCCAACGCGAGCGTGAGGGGACGCATTGATCCAGATCAATGGATGAAGACGAGGAAATGTCCGCGATGGGTCAAGGCTGCCCTGGCCAGTCCGTAGGATAGGTAGAGCGCAGCGATACCCATCATCCCACCGCGCAGCACAAGCTTGATGGGTATCGCTTCGCTCCACCCATCCTACGAAGCGGACAAAACAGGCGCTCTTGGCTATTTCGGCTAGGGTCCAAAAGCAGACGAATTATTGCGCTTCGGCGCGGAGACGGGTTGGCCAACCGACACGGACCAACGTTTCATCCGGGTCAGAGACCGCAAATTCGTACATCCCCCACGGCTTGTCTTCGGGTGATTGCTGAAATTCGCGGGCCGCAGCATCAACACTCTCGAGGTAAAGATAAAGCCCAAAAGGGTTTCTGCCCGGCGTCAGCCATCCCTCGACCGCGTCCGTCAGATGTAGATATCCGCCCTTCCCGTTCGACAGCATGCGATAGGTGTCGGGCTCTCCCGGAGCAGGCCTTTCGCCGTCCGGGCGCGCAAAGCCCAGCCGATTGTAGAACCGCTCCGACGCATCAAGGTCATTACATGGCAGGATCGCGATCAAAGCTCCGGAAGGGCTCATTTTGGTGCACTCCGACGTCACGCAACAACTTGCGTCCGCTCTTCTTAATGTCTGAAAATTTGTCACCTTTAAGGTGGGAGTTGGGGTTGGGACAGCCAGATGACCGCTTCAGAAGGCGATATCGCCGAGGTCGGGTCGGGTTGCAGCTTCGTCGCCGAACGCCGGCGTCTCGGATTTTGATGAGTAGGCCGCCCTACTCGCCCCACTGCCGCGCCATGGTGGCGAGCGCGCAGCCCTCGCAGTAGCGGGCATCCTTGAAGTCGATCCAGTTGTGGGCGTAGACGCGCTCCGGCGGGATGCCGTAACGCGCGCGCAGCAGCTTCACCAGCACCCGCCAGGCCGCGACCTGTGCGTCGGTCGGGCCCGTCGTGACGTCGGGGTAATTGCCGGCGAACTCGACGCCGATCGACGTGTCCTTGTTCACCTGGTGATAGGTCTTGCTGTTGTCGATGTATTTGTTGTCGTTGCGATCGGCGCCGTCTGTGTGGGTCGGAACGAGGTTGTCGGCGACCGCCCAATAGACCGTGCCGTCGGTTTCGACCCAGACCATGACGCCGCGCCGGGTCGGGCTCTTGTGCTGCGCCTCGGCGCCATATCGCGCCGAGCCCTGCGGCCCCTCGGTCTGGTGCACGATGATGTTGCGCCAGGGATGCGATTTGGCGACGTCGCCCCAGGGCGCCAGCCAGACCATCTTCAAGCCGGGAATCTCGGGCGTGCCTTGCGATCGCGCGATGGTCGCGAGATCGGGCGTTTCCGCCGATGCGGCAGCGGACAGGACCAGCACAAGAAGTGCGGTGAGCAGGCGAGGCATCATCACGGAAGATCCGGTGTCGTCTCTCGTTAGCACGCTCAGGCGCGCTTTCGCAGGCTCGCCTCGACCGTCTCGGGCGCCGGCTTCGGCTCGTAGGTCGCGTAGCCGTTCTTGCCGCCCTTCTTGGCGTCGTAGAGCGCGTGGTCGGCGGCGGCGACCAGGCGATCGGGATGCAGGCCGATCTCGCGGGTCCATTGCGCGACGCCGATCGAGACCGCGATCGGAATGTCCCTGCCGGTGCACTGCTCGGCATCGGCGCGGCAGACCTCGAGCACGCGGCGCGCGATCATCGCGCCTTCGCGCAGCGTCGAGGACGGCAGCACGATGCAGAACTCGTCGCCGCCGGTGCGGGCCAGCATGTCGCCCGGGCGGAGCCGCGTCTGCGCCATCAGCGTGAAGTGCTGCAGGCAGGCGTCGCCGGCGGCGTGGCCATGGGTATCGTTGATGCCCTTGAAGCCGTCGAGGTCGATCACCAGCAGCGCGAACGCCTCGCCGTTGCGGTCGGAGCGCGCGCATTCCTCGGTCAGCCGCTGCAGAAGATGGCGGCGGTTGCCGACGCCGGTGAGATCGTCGAGCAGCGCGAGGTCGGCGACCTCGTTGCGCAGCCGATCGATCGCCATCAGCAGGAAGCCGAAATTGAGCGCCATCGACAGGAACACCATCAGCAGGATCACCAGCGACTGCCCCGCAGAGAAGCGGACGAAGGAGAACTCGCCGGGCTGCAGCAGCGCGCCGACGGCACGCAGCGCATAGATGCCGATCAGCACGGAGGCGACGATGCCGGCGAGCCGGGCACCGGGGCTGACGCGGCCGTTCTCGGACGACAGCAACAGCTTCAGCGTCAGCGCGAACGGCGTGACCTGGGCGATGGTGTAGACCAGGATGCGCATCGGCATGCTGTCATAGGCGAAGATGAAGGTGCCGAGGCCGGCGAAGGCCAGCGCCGCGGTCAGCAGGGTGGCGCGCCAGGTCGCGGGCTTGTCGTAGAACCGCTCGATGCCCATCGCGGCAAGGCCGGCGGCGAACACCATCAAGGTCCCGGCCGCGAGCAGCGGCAGCAGCGAGTCCGTCAGCATCACGCGAAGCATCGCGCAGCTGGCGCCGGCTGAGGCGACCAGGGCCGACGCGGTCCAGAACCGCGCCGCGCCGAAAGCAGGATAGCTGCGCGCGACATAGCCCCAGATCAGCCCGAGCGCGAGAAAATTGATAATGAATACCGTCCAAAGCGTCGGAACGCTCAACATCGCCCCTGTTCGAGAGCCGTATCGGCTCGCCTCTCCTGAAATGACCGTCTGCCCCCTCCGGGCGTTTCCTCAAATGACAATCCCCGTTGTCTTACGGAACAGCATGCGGCCGCGCCGCTTAACGGAGCGTCACCCACAACGTGCCAATCCGCGCCGTGGTTTTGAATTGATGAAGATCTGCGCATCCGCCGTTTGCGCATCGTTAAGCATGACGGATGCGACGACGCCGCGACGCGCGAGATGCGCAACGCTTTGCGAAAAAGCTGGCGAAAACGCGTAACAGTTGTGGATAACACGATGACGGCGCCGTGACAGCACGCGGCAGCAGCCTCCGAATCTGCTGAGTTTGATATCGAGGATGTTGCGAGGCTGGCCCTCCGCCAAGCATGCCTCGGAGTCGCGTTCAATCCATGAAACCCTGAGAGGATACTATGGCTAAGAAAGCGAAGAAGGCGAAGAAGGCGAAGGCGAAAAAGGCCACCAAGAAGAAGGCCGCCAAGAAGTAACGAATTCCAGCCCGGGTAGCGGCTCTTGCCCTGCCCGGGCACCCGGACCGGGACGACCGGTCGCAGCGACGTCAACCTCGAATTCACCACCCTAAATCGATCGGCCCCGAACCGGCGGGGCGCAAGGCAGCAGGCGCAACGCCTGCTTTTTTATTGCCTGCGTCCGGGCGCGACGGCCGCGACGTCAGCGCTCCGCCAAGGCGAGCCTGGCGCCGAGCAGGGCAAAGCCCGCGGCAAAGCTTCGCCGCAGCCACGCCATCACCTTCGGCCGGGTGATGACGCGGTCGCGCACCGAGGCGGCGAACAGCCCGTAGACCGCGAACACCGCAAAGGTCATCGCCATGAAGACACCGCTGAGCTCGACCATCCGCGCCAGCGGGTGCGGCTCGTCAATGGCGATGAACTGCGGCAGGAAGGCCAGGAAGAAGATCGACAGCTTTGGATTGAGGATGTTGATCAGGATCGCGGTCACGATCACCCGCCGGCGCGAGCGCGGCTTGATCTCGGTGTCGACGGCGAGCGTGCCGCGCTCGCGCAGCGCCTGCCAGGCCATGTAGAGCAGATAGACGACGCCGCCCCATTTCAGCGCCGCGAACGCCACGGCGCTGGTGTGCAGGATGGCGGCGAGCCCGAGCATCGCCGCGATCATCTGCGGCACGATCCCGAGCGTGCAGCCGAACGCCGCCGCGACGCTCGCCCGCGCTCCCCGGGTCAGCGCCACCGCCAGCGTATAGAGCACGCCGGTGCCGGGCGAGGCCACCACGATCAGCGACGTCAGCAGAAAGGACCAGGTCACTTTAAATCCGTCACTTCAAACCCTCGGCGGGCGGGACATGGTCCGCCAATATCACGGCGACGGGGACGGCGGAAGCGGCTGCCGGCCTCCGCTCGGCGCCAGCGTCGACACCCCGTTATGACGACCTGCGCCATCCGCGATGCGAAAGCTCCGACGCCTTCATCTCGGCGACCCGGATCACGTCCAGCGGCGCCCAGGGCTTGGCCCAGAACAAGGCGCCTTCGGGCAGGCGCTGCCGCAGCGGCTTGCCCGAGGTGACGATCACGTCGAGATCGGGTCTATACTTCTTCGCGGCATAAGCGAGCTCGATGCCGGTCATGTGCCCGGCCAATTCGACGTCGGTCATCATCAGCACCACGTTGTCGCCGTTGCCCTGCAGCACCAGCTCGGCGGCCTCGGCGCTCTCGCAGGCGATGACGTCGAACTCGCTTTCCTCCAGCAGCAGCCCGATCATCTCGCGCTGCATCGGGTCGTCCTCAACCACCAGGGCCTTCGCACGGTAGGGCTTTGACTGTCCCATGGGGGTGGCTCCCTTGGTTTGAATGCTTCGGTTCGAGCGCGTAACATAGATTAAAAGCCGAAAATCACTGGATGGTTCAATTCCAATTTGAGAAAAGCGTGGGAACGCCTTGTTCCCGCATGGCAACCACCACCCCCCGTTGAGATGGAGCCCACCCGACATGACCGCGATCCCTGGATCCGCCGCTGCCGTGACCGGAGCCGCCAGCGGCATCGGCCGCGCGCTCGCGCATGAACTGGCGCTGCGCGGCTGCGATCTGGCGATCGCCGACCGCGACGAGGCCGGCCTGCAGGCCGCCGCCGCGGAGATCGCCAAAGCGAGCCCGCGCAAGGTCACCGTGCATCGGCTCGACGTCAGCGAGCCGGACCAGATCACAGCGTTCGCGGAGGCCGCCGTTGCGGCGCATCCCTCGCTCAACATCGTCGTCAACAATGCCGGCGTCGCGCTGCTCGGCGAGTTCGGCGAGTTCGATCAGGCGCAGATGGAGTGGCTGTTCAACATCAATTTCTGGGGCGTGGTGCACGGCACCCGCGCCTTCCTGCCGCAGCTTTCGCGGCAGCGCGAGGCGCATATCGTCAACGTCTCCTCGATCTTCGGCATCATCGCCCCGCCCGGCCAGAGCGCCTATTGCGCGGCCAAGTTCGCGGTGCGCGGCTTCTCGGAAAGCCTGCGCCACGAGCTTGCGGTGGCGAACAGCCCGGTGCGTCTGTCCGTGGTGCATCCCGGCGGCGTCGCCACCAGCATCGCGCGCAACTCGCGCGCCGGCACCGGCGTCACCGACAATGCCCGCCGCGCCGAATCGATCGAGCGCTTCGACGCGCTGGCCAGGACCACGCCGACCGCGGCCGCGCAGCGCATCATCGCCGGCATCGAGAAGAACCAGCCGCGCATCCTGATCGGCAAGGACGCATACTTCATGGACCTGCTGCAACGCTTCCGCCCGGCGACCTACTGGAAAACGATGCAACGGATGATGGAGAAGACGGCGGCACGGCGGATCGCGCGCGATGCCGCGAGGGCGAGCCAGTAGCGCAATGGCGCGGCGTAACCCGCGTCCCGGCGAAAGCCGGGACCATAACCACAGGATCGGGTTGTTGAGCACGCCGGGGCCACAGCGTCGTGCAACAACCGACATTTGTGGTTATGGGTCCCAGGTCAAGCCCGGGACGACACCGGGGATGCTGCGCGGCCTGCGGGTCATACATATGCCTGCGAGTTTACACCTGCGCGTCATCGCGACACGAGATTACCCGCCCAGCTGCTTCTTCACCCCGAGTGCGAGCCGGAACAGCGGGTCGCTCCGCTCCGAGGGATAGAGCGCGCTCCTCGTCACCTGCGGGAAATTGTCGTTCTTCCAGAACGACGCCGGCGCAAACGAGAATTTTGCGACCAGCCGCCGGCCGAAATCCATCTCGTAGGGAAAGTAGTTTTCTTTCTGCTCGGTGCCGGACATCTCCGGATACTCGCCGAGCAGATAACCCTCCTGGATGTGCGGGCGCACCGCCGACGGCGGGCAGACGCTTGAGAGCCGCACGATCTGCAGGCCGGCCTCGGCGCTCGCGGTGATCGCGCCGCTCAGATTCGGCACACCGAGCACATAGAGGAAGGCGGTGCCGGTCTCCGCCAGCGAGGCAAAGGAGGCGGCGATCCGGATCGAATGGGTGACGTCGAGCAGCGGCGTGGTGCAGACCTCGTAATGCTGCAGGATCGACCAGCGCAGGATGCGATGCCGCTTCAGCCGCTCGAGCCCGAGCAGCTTTTCCCTGGCGTATTCGGCGATCAGTATCCGCTCGGCGCGTTGCAGCGCATCGAACCGCCCGACCAGGGTCGCCTGATCGGGATTGCCGCGGCCGCCGCGAAACAGCGTCGGCTTCAGCGACGAGTTGCGCTTGATGTTCCTGTAGTCGGCGCCCTGGCCGCGAAACAGCAGCACATGATCGCGGTTGAGGAATTGCAGCTCGGCGATCTTGGTGGCGAGTTCCAGATAAGAACCGACGCGATGGCCCGGCCCCTCCCGCACCGCCGAGTTCTTCGCGACCTGGCATCCGCGGCGGTCGAAGAACGACCAGATTTTTTGGCTGCCGATGGTTTCCATGGAGACACCAGACTTCTCAACCTGTCATTCCGGGGCAGCCCGCAGGGCTGAACCCGGAATCCATTTCTCCATGCGTGATGCGGCCCGATGGAAGCAATCCATCGTCCCGCATTTGCCGAAAGATGGATTGCTTCGCTCCGCTCGCAATGACGGACAAGGCCGCCGCGCCTTCACCGCCCCACGAGCTGATCGGCAAAATACCCGATGGTCTTGCGATAGATCACCGCCCTGTTCCACTCGCGCATCGCCTCGAAATTCGCGGTGCCCTCGCCATAGGGCGCGCCCATCTTGAAGCCGCTGGTGTGCAGGAGGTTCGCGGTCGAGGCCAGCACGTCGGCGACCGAGTGGCGCAGGTCGACATGGCCGTCGCCGTCGAAATCGACGCCATACTTGATGTAGGACGACGGCAGGAACTGGGTCTGGCCGATCTCGCCGGCATAGGCGCCGATCATGTCGTTGAGACGGAGATCGCCGCGCTGCACGATCTTGAGCGCGGCGAGCAGCTCGCCCTGGAACAGGTCGGTGCGGCGGCAATCATGCGCCAGCGTCGCGAGCACGCGAAACACCGGCAGCTTGCCCATGTCGCCCTTGCCGAAATCGGTCTCGAGCCCCCAGATCGCGACCAGGATCTGACGCGGCACGCCGTACTGCTGCTCGATCTTCGAAAGCAGCGCGGCGTGCCGCTGCAGCATCGCGCGGCCGCCATTGATGCGCCCGGGCCCGACCCGGGTTGCGACATACTGCTCGAACGTCTTGTTGAAGGTGTAGCGCTGCCGGCGGTCGAAGGCGAGCACGCCGCCATCCTGCTGCACGCCGCCGAGCGCCGCCGAGATCACGTCCTGCTGGATGCCGGCGCTCGCCGCCTCCTGCGAGAACGACTGGACGAAGGTCGGAAAACTGCCGCCGCAGCGCGCGGCATAGGAGGGGGTGGCAAGCAGCAAGGCGCCGAACACAACCGCCAAACGACACCTGAGCATGCAAAAATCCCCTGCTTCGATTGGCCGATCATGCCATGGAGCAAACGAGGCAGTCAAAGCGTCGGCACGACACTCCATCCTCGGCGGGCAGCTACGCGCCTCAATCCATGTTCGCACGGTGAATGACCACGGCGCATCCATCAACCGATCGGCACGTAGCTAAAGCTCAACCCTTGAGCTGGCGCTCCAGGTCCACAAAATCGATCTCCGCCCAGCGCTCGGAGATCCTGCCGTCCCTGATCCGCCAGAACGTCATGCCGCGGAATTCGACGTGGCGGCCGGTTGGCTGGATGCCGCGCCACGGGCTGCGGTGCCGGCCGCGCCAGACGAAGCGGCCGGCGACGATGTCGCGCTCGGCCACCAGGCATTCCGCCACCGCCGAGAGGTCGGCGAAGGTCTCGTGCATCGCCGCCGAATGCGCGATCACGTCCTCGGCGCTCAGCCGCTTGCCCGCCGCATGGTCGAAGAAGTCGGGCGCCAGCTGCGCGCGGATCGCCTCGGGATCGAGGCGGTTGGTCACGGCGTCGTAATGCGCGAGCACGAGCGCCTTGTTGGCGTCGATTGTGGCGTTGGACATCGGCGGTCGGCTCTCGAAGGAAAGGTTGTAGAAAGAGAGGGATGCGCCTCATACGCGAATCGGACGGGATGGCGCAAGTGACGATGGTCAGAAAAAGCTCAGCTTTCGGCCGTCGTTCGTTTGCGCGCCTATACGAAAGACGGCTGCCGGGAAAGTGCGCCGGCGTGCGCGGCTCCGCCACCAGCCATTCCCTCTCCTCTGCCCTCGCTTCTGCGCGAACGGCGCGCCGGGCCTACCAGCGGTAACATCATCCGATGGTTGACTGGCGGTGGCATGCAGGCGGCGGTGCCCCGGGCGAGCGACGCACCGCACGGCAAGCATTTGAGAATGCGACGCATGAACGCCGAAGCCACCGGCCGCGACCAAGAAGCACGGGCCGGGCAAGCCGCTTCCGCCGCCAGGCGGCCGGTTGCGCTGTCTTGTTCATGCAAAGCCGCGTCGCTAAAGCCAGGCGCGCCGGCTGCAACGCCGCCGTCATTTGGGGACGCCATCCGATGACGCGTTTGGGGATGAGGATGTGCTGCCGATGACGATCGCCGGAGGTTTCGCACGCGCGCGCAGGGCTGCCGCATCGATCGGTGTCGGGCTCGCGCTCGGCGCTGTTTTGAGCGCAGCGATCGACGGTGCCGCCGCGCAGAACGCCCCCGCCAAGCGCGCGCCGGCGCAAGGCGCCGGCAGCACGCAGGCGATCGCCGCTCAAATGAAGAACGCCGTCGCGCTGACGCGCGGCGGCAAGTTCGACGCAGGCTATGCGCAGCTGATTGCAGCACTGGATGCCGCAGACAAGCTCGACGACGCCCAGTTCGTCATGGAGCAGTATTTCGACGCGACCGCGACGCTGCGCGCGGTCAAGCGCGACGATCTCGCCGAAAAACTGTTCGTGCGCGCGTTCCAGAGCAAGGCGGCGGCGCAACGGCCACCCGGCAATGCCGACGTGCTGCTGATGTACGCGATCCTGCTGTCCGACCACGCCAGGATCGCCGAGGCCGTTCCGCTCTACAAGAAGGCGATCGCGGCGTTCAACGCCTATTGGGGCGAAGGCTCCGAGGAATCGCTGATCGCGAGCGACAAGCTCGCGGTCGCGCTGTCCGCCAACGGCTCGGCGGCGTCGGCGACCAATTTGGGCCGGCACAATTTCGAGCGCGCGGAGAAGGCGCTGGGGCCCGACCACCGCACCACCTGGAAGCTCGCCAACAATTATGCCGACATGCTGCGCGAGATCGGCGCGCCGGCGAAGGCGCTCGAGCTCGATCTGTTCGCGATCGAGAAGCGCGCCAGACATTATGGCGAGAACCATCTCAACACGCTGGTGACGGTCAACAACGCCGGCCAGGATTTCCTCAATCTCGGCCGCTTCGACGACGCCCGCCGCTACTTCCGCCGCCACCGCGCGATCGCGGCCGCGATGGCGCCGAAGGATCCAAGCTTTGCCGGACAGGCCGGCGCCTGGCTGTTCTACACCGACATGCTCGCCGCCGGCGATGCCGCGATCGCGCCGGCTGATCTGGCGCGGCTGGAGGCGATTGTCGCCAATGAGGCGAATTTTGCCGATTTCCTGCGCATCAAATCCGCGGTGCTGGCTGCCGGCCAACGCGAGCAGCGCGGCGAGCGGGACAAGGGGATGCGGCTGCGCGAGACCGCGCTGGCGATCTCGACCCGCGCCTTCACGGCGCAGCATCCGATCAGCTTCGAGATCAAGCTCGGCATCGCGACCGCGCTGATCTCGACCGATCCGACCCGCGCGGTGCAGGCCTTCGCCACGCTCGACCGCGAGATGTTCGACTGGATGAAGCGCGAGGTCGGCACATCGGGCGATCGCGCCGTCGCCGAAGCGATCCGCGCCCATGCCGATCATCTCTTGTTCGCGTTCGGCCGCTTCGCCACCGGCGCCGGCTCCGCCGTGACGCAGCCGGCCTTTGCCGCCGCCGTGCTGCGCTGGAAGACGCTCGGTGGCGCCGACGCCACGGCGCTGCGCCAGCTCGAGACGGAGGTCGCCGGCAAGGACGAGGAGACCGCGACGCTGCTGCGGACGGCGCTCCGGCTTAACGGCGAGAAACAGGAGCTGTTCTCGTCGGGCAATATCGACGACTGGGCGAGGTCGGTGTGGGGGCGGCAGGACGCCGCCGAGAAGGCGCTGCAGAAGCGGCTCGATGCGATCGGCGTCAAGCTGCCGCAAGACCCGATCCGTCCGTCACAGCTGCTCGGGCCGCAGGAAGCCGTCGTCAACTATTTCATCACCCGGCAATGGAAGGCGGATCGCCAGGCGAAAGACCCGTTGGCGGCGACGGTGCTCTACGCCATCGTCGAGACCGCAACGAGCGCGCCGCGCGTGGTCGATCTCGGCGATCCCGGCCGGATGGTCGACACCGGCGTGCGCACCGAGATCGCGCGCCTGCGCGCGACGCGGGCTACCGCGCCTGATCCCGACGCTAACGCGCCCGACGTCGAGGGCCGCTTCCAGAACCTCCGGGCGCGGCTGTTCGCGCCGCTGGAGCCGCTGCTGAAGGACAAGACCACGCTCTATGTCGTGCCCGACGGCTTCCTGTTTGCCGTGCCGTTCGCGCTGCTGCCCGGCAGCGGTGGCGGCCTGCTGGAGGACAAGTTCACGATCCGGATGCTGACCAGCCCCGACGCGCTGATCGCGATCCATGCGCGCGAGACGCTCGATCAGCGAGGGGCGATGCTGCTCGCCGGCGGCATCGAATATGGCGAGCCGGGGCCGATGCCGCTGCCCGCGACCCGGACCGAGATCGAGGCGATCGCAAAACTCGCCCGCACCCGCGGCGCGCCGGTCGAGATGCTGACCGGACGCGGCGTCAGCGAAGGCACGCTGCGCGCGGCGATCGGCAAGGCGCGCATCGCGCATCTGGCGACGCACGGCTTCTATCGCGACGGCACGGCCTCCGGCCTCGACACGCTCTGGCAGAGCGGTATCGTGCTGTCGGGCGCCGGCGACAGCCGATTTCCGCTGCGCGACGAGAACGACGGCTATCTCTATGCCTTCGAATTGATGGATTGGGACCTGTCCGGGCTCGACCTCCTGGTGCTGTCGGCCTGCGAAACCGGTCGCGGCGACGAGAGCTTCGTCAGCGGCCTGCGCGGCCTGCCGACCGCGCTCGGCATCGCCGGTGCGCGCCGCGCACTGCTGACGCTGTGGCCGGTCGCCGACGAGGGCACCGCGAACTTCACCGTGCGGTTCTACGAGCACCTCGCGGCGGGCCTGACTTATTCGGATGCGCTGCGCCAGACGAGGCGCGATGCGCGCGACGGCAAGGTCGCGGGCGCGGGCGACGCCAGCGTGTGGGCGGCGTTCGTGCTGTTCGAGGGCTGAGCCGTATATGTCGTTGATGTGACCGGACGGGCGCCGCGAGCGCAGGCCGGGCCGAACTGCGCCCGGCGTTGCGCAAGGGCCGCACGCAACCCCATCGCGCAGGGCAGACCGGCGCGCGGGCGCAGGCGATTTGCTTTGACAGCGGCGCCCCGATCGAGGACAAGCCGCGCATGCCGAAAAAACCCGGGACCAATCCCAAAGGCGAATTCGCCTTCTTCAACGTCTTCTATGAAGACGGCTCGCAGCGCTCCAATCGCCGCGTGCCGTCGGAGCTCATTGGCGGGCTCGACGGCGATGAGCCGGTGCGCGCCTTCCTGCGCGAGCAGGACCGCGAGATCGCCGAAAAGGGCGGCCGCCCGCCGCTCGAGATCAAGTCCATCGAGCGCGTCGGCGCAAAGAAGAAGTAGCGGCGTCCACACAACTCTATCCACGTCATCGCGAGCGCAGCGAAGCAATCCACCGTGCTGCAGGCGCAGTATGGATTGCTTCGCTGCGCTCGCAATGACGTCGGAGCCGGATCAAAATGAAAACGGCGGGCCCAGAGGCCCGCCGTTGTTGTTTCGATGGATTGCCGGGTCGAGCCCGGCAATGACAATCGGAAATATTAGTTGTCCAGGAAGCTCCGCAGCTTCCGCGACCGCGACGGGTGCTTCAGCTTGCGCAGCGCCTTGGCTTCGATCTGGCGGATGCGCTCGCGGGTGACCGAGAACTGCTGGCCGACTTCTTCCAGCGTGTGGTCGGTGTTCATGCCGATGCCGAAGCGCATGCGCAGCACGCGCTCCTCGCGCGGGGTGAGCGAGGCCAGCACGCGCGTGGTGGTCTCGCGCAGGTTGGACTGGATCGCAGCGTCGATCGGCAGGATCGCGTTCTTGTCCTCGATGAAATCGCCGAGATGCGAATCCTCTTCATCGCCCACAGGCGTTTCGAGCGACAGCGGCTCCTTGGCGATCTTGAGGACCTTGCGCACCTTCTCCAGGGGCATGCCGAGCTTCTCGGCGAGCTCTTCCGGGGTCGGCTCGCGGCCGATCTCGTTCAGCATCTGGCGCGAGGTGCGGACGATCTTGTTGATCGTCTCGATCATGTGCACGGGGATGCGGATTGTGCGAGCCTGGTCGGCGATCGAGCGGGTGATCGCCTGCCGGATCCACCAGGTGGCGTAGGTCGAGAACTTGTAGCCGCGGCGATATTCGAACTTATCGACCGCCTTCATCAGGCCGATATTGCCTTCCTGGATCAGGTCGAGGAACTGCAGGCCACGGTTGGTGTACTTCTTGGCGATCGAGATCACGAGCCGGAGGTTGGCTTCCACCATCTCCTTCTTGGCCTGACGGGCCTCGCGCTCGCCCTTCTGCACGCCGTGCACGATCTTACGGAATTCGCCGATCTCGAGCCCGGTGAGCGCCGCCAGCGACTGGATCTCGTGGCGCAGGTCCTTGATGCGGTCCTTCTCGTGATGGACGAAGTTCTTCCAGCCCTTGGCCGACAGCTTGGAGACGCGGTTGAGCCAGCGCGGGTCGAGCTCGGAGCCCTGGTAGTTGCGCAGGAAGTCCTCGCGCGCGACGCCGTGGCTGTCGCCGAGGCGCAGCAGGCGGCCCTCGAACGAGACCAGCTTCTTGTTGATGTCGTAGAGCTGCTCGACCAGCGAATCGATGCGGGCCTGGTTGAGGCGCAGCGACTTCACCTCGACGATGATCTCGTCCTTCAGCTTCTTGTACTTGCGCTCCTGCGAGGGCGACAGCGACTCGCTCTGCAGCTGGTTGGCGATGTCCTGCTCCTGCAGGCGGCGCAGCTTCTTGTACTCGGATGCGATCTTGTCGAAGGTCTCGACCACCTTCGGCTTCAGCTCGGCCTCGATGGCGGCGAGCGACATCTGGTTCTCGAACTCGTCGTCGTCCATGTCGCCTTCGGCGGCGGCCTCGGCGGGGTCCTTCTCCTCGGTGGCGGCTTCGCCACCGGCGGGCGCGGCGCGGAACGGGGTCGGCGACGGCGGCGCTGCCGGCGGCGCGACGTGGGCCGGCGCACCGGCCTGCGCGTCGCCGCCATTGCCCTCAGCGGCGGCACCCTCGGCGCCGTTGCTGCCGATCAGGTTCGGATTGATGCCGCCCTTGGACTCGGGGCCGGCATAGGTGGCTTCGAGATCGATGATGTCGCGGAGGAAGATCTTCCCTTCGTTGAGCTCATCGCGCCAGATGATGATGGCCTGGAAGGTCAGCGGGCTTTCGCAGAGGCCCGCGATCATCGCCTCGCGGCCGGCCTCGATGCGTTTTGCAATCGCGATTTCGCCTTCGCGCGACAGCAGCTCGACGGTGCCCATCTCGCGCAGATACATGCGCACGGGATCGTCGGTGCGCTCGCCGGGCTCCGACTTCTTGACCTCGGTGACGGCCTTCTGCGTGACCTCGACGAGTTCGTTATCGGTCTCGTCGTCGCCGTCGTCCTTCTCGTCCTCGCCCTCGCTATCGTCGGCCTCGGTGACGTTGATGCCCATGTCGGACAGCATCGACATGATGTCTTCGATCTGTTCGGGCGACGTCGTGTCGGAGGGCAGCACTTCGTTGAGCTGATCGAAGGTCACGAAGCCGCGCTTCTTGGCCTGCTTGATCATCTTCTTCACCGCGGCATCCGACAGGTCGAGCAACGGCGACGGCGCGTCAGCGGCATCCTTCTCAGGAGCGTCCGCTGCCTTGTCGTCCTTTTCCTTGTCCTTAACCTGCAGCGTCTTTGCCTTGGTGGCCATTCACTAAGCTCCCGAAACGCGGTCATGCAAAATGGCGCCACGCACGCGCATCCGCACGAAATCTAGATTTACTCTCTCGACGCACAAAGGGCGGCGCAATATCTCGCCACCCCTGTCATCCGTCTCGACGGTTTCCAATCTGCAACAGCCCGTCGCGTCTTCCGTAAAAGTGGACACCGGTTTTACGATCGGAAGACGCGACAGATCTAGATCTGACGCATTTTCTGACGGCGAACCGGGAACCACTTCGCCTGAAAATGCTACGGTAGCTATTAAGTTTCGCTTAACCCTGTTTTTGCAGCCAAACCATGGATTTGGCGAGTCTTTTTGCGGGTGCGGCCAGCGCCGTCCGCAGCATTTTTGTTATCAGACATTACGCTGGAACCGGCCCGATAATTCGCCGAACCCTTCAATCAGGGCTTCGGTCCCGTCGGCTTCTGCCATCCGGGCCTGGATATCCTGCAACCATGCCAGATTGGCCTCGCTGGAGTCTTCAGCCAAAGCCGCTTCCGCATCTTTTCTTTCCCTAAGTAAGGCGTGGGTTTTCTGATGCAAGGCAACGAGTTGACGCCAGGTTGATAAAACATCCTCGCGCGCCGCGCCGATCTGCGCGCCCCACACCGCCTGGGTTGTGATCGCTCGCTCAACCCTTTGAAGAATCAGGGATAATCCGCCCGCTTCGAGGTCGGCCCGCATCTTCTCGGCCTGCTCCTCGGCGTCAGGGGAATGGTGATGGTCGTGGGCAAAGGCGGCGATGATGGCGGCCCTGAGCTTGTGGGCCTCGGGATGGGCGAGCTCCAGCGCCGCCACCTCCTCGAGATGGTCGTGCAGCAGCCAGGGATGGTTGATCAGCGATTGCAGGATCAGGGCCTCGCGGCGGGAGACCGCGCTGCGCTGGCCGCGCATGATCGGGCTGTTGGCCAATTGGGGGCTGGCGGCCTGATAGGGGCCCCGTGAAATCCCGGGGGTGGCACCGAACCGGCCGCCCTGCGGGCCTCCCTGCCAGCCGTTTTGGGCAGGTCCCCGGGGGGCAAACTGGCGGGGTGATTCGCCGCCGCGGCCGCCGCCGAAATTGCCCCTTCCGTAGCCGCCGCGGCCATAACCGCCGCGTCCGCCCTCGGGCGCAAAATTGCGCTGCAGCCGCTCCTGCAGGTCCTGCCGGTAATAGCGGCGCACCACCTCGTCACGGATGCCATTGGTGAGCTCGCCGATCCGCGCCTCCAGCGCGGCGCGGCGCTCGGGCGTATCGAAATTGCCGCCCTCGATCTCGCGCGACCAGATCATTTCGGCGAGCGGACGCGCGGCCGAGATCACGTCCTCAATCGCGCCGCGGCCGCCGGAGCGGGCGAGATCGTCGGGGTCCTGCCCTTCCGGCAGCAGCGCAATCCGCAGGCTCTTGCCGGGCTTGAGCTGCGGCAAGGCAAGGTCGGCAGCACGATAAGCCGCCTTCTGGCCGGCGCGATCGCCGTCGAAGCAGAGGATCGGCTCGTCGACCATCTTCCAGAGCAGGCCGAGCTGGTTTTCGGTCAGCGCGGTGCCGAGCGGCGCGACGGCGCCGGGAAAGCCCGACGTGACCATGGCGATGACGTCGACATAGCCCTCGACGACGATCAGCTGCGCGCCGTCATGTGCGGCCTGCCGCGCGGTGAACAGATTGTAGAGATTGTCGCCCTTATGAAACAGCGTGGTTTCCGGCGAGTTCAGGTACTTTGCCGGAACGTCCTTCTCCAGCGCACGCCCGCCGAATGCGATGACGCGGCCGCGGGCATCCGTGATCGGGAACATGACGCGGTCGCGGAAACGATCGAACGGCACCGGCTTGTCCTCGCCGGACACCAGAAGCCCCGCCTCCACCATGTCCTCGGTGGAGATGCCTAACGCGCCCAGATGCTCCTTCAGCG
The DNA here is from genome assembly GCF_020194035.1 of Bradyrhizobium sp. BRP56. NCBI lineage: Bacteria > Pseudomonadati > Pseudomonadota > Alphaproteobacteria > Hyphomicrobiales > Nitrobacteraceae > Bradyrhizobium > Bradyrhizobium sp. BRP56. The sequence goes on along the minus strand of NZ_JADYVV010000007.1, from coordinate 53,333 downwards.
CGAAGCGGTCCGGCGGCGCATAGCCCATCCGGAACTGAAGCTGGGTCGCCGGCGAGATGGCGCGGTCGGCGAGGTAGCCGCGCGCCTTGGCGCCGCCCCGCGAGGCCAGCGTGTCGGCGAAGAACTTGGTCGCCAGTTCCATGACGTCGTGCAGGGTGCGGCGGTGCTGCTCGTGCCGCGCGGCATCGGGCGTCACCGCCGGCAGCGGGACACCCGCCATCGCGGCGAGACGTTCCACGGCCTCGGGGAAAGTCACGCCCTCGGTCTTCATCAGGAAGTCGAAGATGTTGCCGTTCAGCCCGGACGAGAAGTCGAACCAGGCCTGCTTCTGGTCGTTGACGAAGAATGACGGCGTCTTCTCCTGCTGGAACGGCGACAGCCCCTTCCACTCCCGGCCGGCCTTCTTGAGCTTGACGCGCCTGCCCACGACTTCCGAGACCGGAAGCCGGGCGCGCAGCTCATCGAGGAATTCGGGCGTGAAACGCATCAGTCAGGATTTTGGGCTCGGGCGGCGAATCGCGGACAACCGGTTAGCCATATAGCGGCACGGCTCGCCATGCCGAACAATGTGGGGCTTTTCCGGGCTATTCACAGGTCTGGCCCGTCACGGCTCCGTCGAGCGGGCTACCCCCAAATCCACGGTGGAGAGCCCGTGCGGCAAGCTTGCCCCCTCCCCGCTTCCGGGATTGGATAGGCCATGTTCACGACATTCAGAGGCGGACAGAGCGGCGGCTGGCAGGTCACGTCCATCACGCGGGTGAAGGGCGAGACGTTGCCGAAGGTCGCGGCGTTGTCGATCATTGCGAGCGAATCGATCGCGCTGCCGCTGCTGCCGGCGCAGACCTCCTGGCGGCTCGCCGGCGTCGCCAGCCATCTGCGCTACACCGAGAAGGAGGAACGGGAGAAGCTTTTGGCCGTGCAGGCCGGGCTCGGCCGCAGCGAGGCGACCCACGCGGCGCTGATCCCGATCCGGAAATCCGCGGCGTGGTGGGAGCTGACGCAGGAGGAGCGCCGCAAGATCTTCGAGGACAAGTCGCACCACATCGAAGGCACCCTGAAATTCCTCCCCGCGATCGCCCGCCAGCTGTTTCATTCGCGCGACCTCGGCATGCCCTTCGACTTCCTGACCTGGTTCGAGTTCGCCCCCGACCACGTCACCCTGTTCGACGAATTGGTCGGCATGCTGCGCGCGACCGAGGAATGGAGCTATATCGAGCGCGAGGTCGATATCCGCGTGGTGCGGGAGGATTGACTTCTCTTTCGTCGTGGCCGGCACAGCCGTCAGAGGGACGGCGTCGCTTCCGCTCGCCTATGACCCGGCAATCCATCAAAAGAATGACTCTTGCGAAGTGAGATGGATGCCCGGGTCAAGCCCGGGCATGACGAAACATGCGGTACGTCCGAGCACTAATGCTCCAGGAATTTTCCTGACGCGATCCGCGGCAGCTCGGTGACCGGCCAGTTGTAGAGATAGGTCCACGCCTCGCTCACGCTGCCGTCGGCGAGCGTGACCTTGAGCATCTCGCGGACATATTCGGTCGGCGGCGGAAAGCCTTCGCCGCAGGCCTCGTACATGTCGAATTCACGCAGCATGGCCTCGCGCTCCCGCAAGCGGAACAGCTCACCATGCACGATGTCGGCCGGATCGTCCGACAAGACCAGGCCCGGATAATGCTTCACCAGATAGAGCCGGCCGCTGCACTGCGCCGGCCCGAGAAACTCGGCATTGCCCGCGAGCAGCTTCGCCATCGGATGGTCGAAGCCGCGCATCAGCGTGCCGTAGACGAAAAGAAGATCGGGGGTCATGGGTTCAGTTGTCATTCCGGGATGATCCGAAGGACCAGACCCGGAATCTCGAGATTCCGGGTCTGGTGCTAACGCACCATCCCGGAATGACAGAAAATCCCGGGGGACGCTAGGCCGCCGCCACCTCATCGGTCACGACGACGAACTTCGTCAGCGTCATGCGGCCGAAGCTCGTGGTGAGGGCGACGTCGGCGGCGTCGCGGCCGGTTGCCATCAGGATGCGGCCGATCCGCGGCGTGTTGTGGCGGGCATCGAAGGTGTACCACTGGCCGGACAGATAGACCTCGAACCAGCCGGAGAAATCCATCGGCGCCGGGTCCGGCGGTACGCCGATGTCGCCGAGATAGCCGGTGCAGTAGCGTGCCGGAATGCCCATGCAGCGGCAGAAGGTGAGCGCAAGATGCGCGAAGTCGCGGCAGACGCCGGCGCGGCTTTCATAGACGTCGTGCGCCGACTTCATGTGATGGGCGTGCTGATAGCCGAACGTCACGTGGTTGTGCACGAAATCGGTGATCGCCTGCACCCGCGCCCAGCCCTGCGGTGTGTTGCCGAACAGCGACCAGGCGACATCGGTCAGCTTGTCGGTCTCGCAATAGCGGCTCGGCATCAGATAGAGCAGCATGTCGTCCGGCAATTGCTCGACCGGCAGCTGCTGTCCAGCCGGATTGACGATGTCAGGCAGTCCGGAATCGCGCACCAGCGCGCTGCCGCGGAAGGTGACGCCACCGCTGGGGGCGACCAGACGCCCGCAGACATTGCCGAAGCCGTCGCGATAGAGGCCGATCGGCACGTCCGGCTCGGTCGAAAGGCGCTCGGTGCCGACGATGTCGGCGTAGCGCGACGGATGGATCGACAGCATGATCACCATCGGGGTCGACTGCGCCGCCGTGTAGGTGATCTCGAAGCCGACCTTGATCTGCATCGTCAGGCCGTCTCCTGCTCCGCATTCTCGCCGACCGAGACCACCTTGATGTCGACATCCATGTCGAGAAAGGCATCCGCTGCGCCGAGATAAACGCCGTGCAGCGGGATCGCCTGGCGCGGGTCGCGCGCCACCGCGACGCGGATCAGATCGCGCGTGCCGACGATGCCGTTGGTCGGATCGAACTCGATCCAGCCCGCGCTCGGAAGATAGACCTGCACCCAGGCATGGGTCGAGCCGCCGCCGACATAGCCGTGCGCGCTGCCGGGCGGCATGGCGAGATAGCCGGAGACGAAGCGCGCGGCGACGCCGAGCCGGCGCAGCGCCTCGATCATGAACAGCGCATAGTCGCGGCAGGTGCCGGACTGCGTGCGCAGCGTGTCGAGCGGATGCTGGGTGCCCTGCTCATAGCGCTTGCGATAGCTGAACGCCTCGCGGATGCCGTGGGTCATGCCGCTCAGGATCTTGAAAGTCGGCGTCGGCGCCTCGACATCGAGGAAGCGCCGCGCCCAGGCCGACAGCTCGCCGTTCGGGTCGCCATATTGCGGCGTGATGAACTGCTGCAGATCGGGGAATTCCTCATCGTCGTAGAGGAACGGATAGAAATAGGCGGGATCGTCCGGCGTCAGCGCGAACGTATCGGCCGGATTGTGCTCCACCGTCGCGGTCGAGACAAAGGACAGCGTGTCGGCGCGCTCGTCGAAGGCGGCGATCGCCATGCTGTTGCCGAACACGTCGTGGATCCAACGCAGCGACATCGGCTGTGGATCGATCACAAGTGCGCTGTCGAGCACGCGCAGATCATGGCCGTCACGGGGCCGCAGCATGATGCGGTGCTCGCCGAACGCCACCGGGCGCGCGTAGCGATAAACGGTCTTGTGATGAATAGTCAGCAGCGGCATCTTCAAACAATCATCGTGATTTCGGGCTGCATAATCTATAGAGAAAGCTGCCCGATTCCAGATCAGCATGCCGCCTGAATAGGCAAAGTCGAGGAAAAAAGCCCTTGAATTACGGAGGCGGTCCATCGTTCCTGCTCGCGAGCACCGACGCTTCACCGGTTCTTGAACACAATGCCGGCGGCCGCTCACCGTTCCTGTTCACCTGCGACCACTACGGCAGGCTGATTCCCTCTCCGCTCGGCGATCTCGGCCTGCCCGAAGACGAGCTCGTGCGGCACATCGCCTGGGACATCGGCATCGCCGGCGTCGCAACCCGGCTCTCGGAGCGGCTCGGCGCGCATTTGATCGCGCAGCGCTATTCGCGGCTCGTGATCGACTGCAACCGTCCGCCGCATGTCGCAAGCTCGATCCCGCTGATCAGCGAGGCCACCACGGTGCCGGGCAATGAAGGCCTGTCGCGCGAGGCAGCCGAGATGCGCCGCGCGCAGATCTTCGATCCCTATCACAAACGCATCGACGAGATCATCGACGCGCGTGCGCGTCGGGGCCTGCCGACGATGCTGGTGTCGCTGCACAGCTTCACGCCGATCTACGCCGGCATCGCGCGACCCTGGCACATCGGCACGCTCTACCACCGCGACACGATGCTGCCGCCGCTGCTGTTGAAGCATCTGCGCGCCGAGGGCGATCTCGTGGTCGGCGACAACGAGCCCTATGCGGTCAGCGACGAGACCGACTACACGATCCCCGTGCATGGCGAGGCACGCGGCCTGATGAACTCGGGCATCGAGATCCGCCAGGACCTGATCTCCGACCAGGCCGGCGAGACCGCGTGGGCCGAACGGCTGGCGCGCATCCTCGGCGAGATCGAGGCGACGCTGCGCACGGAAGCGCTGATCTAGCGACTGACGGTCAGCCAGGGCGTGGCCTCTAGCCCGAAGGCGGCTCGACGTGCTTTAATTGGTTGGGTTGAACTTCCAAGTTAGGGTAGTCCGTGGCGCCCGAGCGAGTGGAAAGGCGACTGGCAGCAGTGCTGGCGGCAGATGTCGCCGGCTACAGTCGCCTGATGGGAGCGGACGAGGAAGGCACGCTCGCGCGGCTCAAGGCGGCCAGAAAGAATCTCATTGATCCAACGATCGCCGCTCATCGCGGCCGCATCGTCAAAACGACCGGCGACGGCATGCTTGTCGAATTCGGCAGCGCCGTCGATGCAGTGCGCAGCTCTGTAGAGGTTCAGGGCAGGATGGCGGAGCTCAACGCATCCGCACCGCAGCAGCAGCGGATCGAATTTCGCATCGGCATTCACGTCGGCGACATCATCATCGACAACGACGACATCTTCGGCGACGGCGTCAACATCGCCGCGCGGCTGGAGAACATCGCGGACCCGGGCGGCATATGCCTGTCTGACGACGCCTACCGGCAGATCCGGAGCAAGGTCGATGCAGCCTTCGAAGACATGGGCCAACAGAATCTGAAAAACATCACTGAGCCGATCCGCGTCTGGCGAATGAAGATTGGCGCCAGAACTTCACCTGAGCGCCATCCGGCTCCTGCCGAATCGCATCACATGCGCCCGTTTTCGGGAAAGCCCTCCATCGCGGTGCTGCCGTTCCAGAACATGAGCGGCGACAACGAGCAGGAGTATTTCGCGGATGGGATCGCGGAAGACGTCCTTACGACCCTGTCAAAGATTCAGGAACTGATGGTGATAGCCCGCAACTCGAGCTTCGCGTTCAAGGGGCAGAACAGGGACATTCGCGAAATCGGGCAGATCCTGGGTGCTCGTTATCTGCTGGAGGGGAGCGTTCGAAAGATCGGCAATCGCATCAGGTTGACGGCGCAGTTGATTGATGGTCGAGACGGCGGTCATCTCTGGGCGGATCGCTTTGACGGAGACCTGGACGACGTGTTCGATCTCCAGGACCGAATTACGCAAGAGATCGTCGAAGCGCTTGAGGTCCAGTTGACGGTCGGCGAGCGCGCAAGAATGTGGAGAAAACGCTCGGGCAGTCCGCTGGCTTATGAGTATGTTTTAAAGGGACGCGCCCTGTACGTTAATTTCGCGAGGCAAACTCACGCACAGGCCCGGAAGCTTTTTGAACAGGCGCTGGAGATCAACGCCTCGTTTATGCCGGCCCTCTACTTGTTGGGTCTGACCCTGACTGACCAGGCGCGCTTCGGTTGGATCAAGGATGAAAATGAAGCGTATCAAGCCGCACTGGGCTGCGCTGATCGGGCTCTCGCCGCCGACCCGAGCTTCGGGGAAGCATACCTGGTGATCGGCTATGTTCGTACCTATCAACGCCGTCATGATGATGCGGTGGCAGCGGGAGAAACCGCGATCAGCCTCGCTCCCAGCAGCTCTGACGCCCATCACATGGCGGGCATGTACCACGGCTACGCCGGCAATTTCCGAAAAGCCGTCCTCTACGAGGAACACGCCCAACGGCTCAGTCCGATTGAGCGCAACGAATCCATGGTGGACGAAGCGCGCGCAAGATTTCATCTCGGAGATTTCGCGGCGGCGCACGATATAGCCTCCCGCGTCCTGAGGCAGCGGCCGCTCTGGCTGACCGCGCAGTCGACACTCGTAGCGGCGCTTTGGAATCTCGGCCGGCAAGATGAAGCGCGCATGATCTCAACCGACTTGCTGGCGGGCCACCCCAATTTCAGCCTGGCCCGCTGGGCCCGGCTGCTGCCGTATCGTCGACAGGGCGACCTGGATGCATTGGTCAACCCGCTACGCATGGCGGGGCTCCCGGAGTGAAGACCCGCCATCTCAGAATGCCGGCGCGATGCCGCACGCCAGGCACCTGCGCGGCCGCGACTGCTTGTTCGGTTGCCGGTACGGCTTCTTGCGCATCTCCGCGGATGAGACACCGCTGGGATCGGCATATTCCGATTGGACCGGCCTTGCTGCTTGCCCGGCCGGTTCGAAGCGCGATCAGGCGCGAACCCGATCAATTCGGCTGGCGCCGCCAGATGAACACCAGATAGAGCAGCACCGGCAGGCCGAGCCCGGCCCACGAGACCGCATCCCACCAGCCGTCGCCGACCAGCGCGCTGATCAATCCGACCGTGCTCACGATCGCGATGACGAGCGGGGCGGCGAAGATCTGGGTCAATAAACGATGCGAGACCATGCTGACGTCACGACGATAATGCGGGTTTGTCGATGGAGGCGGCGTTGGCGATCGCGCGTTCCTGGCTCACGCCCGCCTTGCGGCGGCGCATCCACAGATACACGCCGGTCACGAGGATGAAGATGGTCAGGATGTCGAGCAGCGCCCAGACGATCTTGAGCGGCATGCCGCCATAGTCGCCGAAATGCAGCGGCTGCGAGACGAACAGGGTCGTCACATACCAGGGCATGTCCCTTGTATCGGTCAGCTTGCCGGTTTCCGCGTCGATCAGCGCCGGCTTCAGCAGCCGCGAGGTCAGCGGCGTATCGCCGTGCAGGAACACCGCGTAGTGGCTCTTGCTGCTGAACAGGGTTCCCGGGAAGGCGACGAAGCTCGGCGTCATGCCGGGCACCGCATGGGTGGCCACTTCGACCGCCGCATTCAGCGAGGTCAGCTTCGACGGCACCGGCCGGTCCTTGTACTGCGCGGTCATTTCGGCGAGCTGGCCGAACTGCCACATCTTGAGGACGAGGTCGGCCCAGGTGTTGATCACCCCGGTGAAGCCGACGACCAGCGTCCAGGCGACGAGCAGGATGCCCGCGAGATTATGGACGTCGAGCCAGCGCACGACGCGGGTCCGCTGCGCACGGTAGGCGCCGAAGCGCAGTTTCCGCATCGACGGCGCGTAGACCACGATGCCGGAGATGATCGCGACGCAGAACAGGATCCCCATCAATCCGAGGAACAGCTTGCCGGGCAGCCCGGCGAACATGTCGGTGTGCAGCTTCAACATGATGTAGGTGAAGCGGTCGGTCACATCGGGCGCATCGAGATAGGCGCCGGTATGGGTGTCCATCCGGATCAGCAAATTGTTGGTCGGATCGGCATCGATCGTCGGACCGACGCTGACGAACATCGCGCTCGGATCGTCGCGATCCCAGATCAGGAAGTGAGGCACCTTCCCGGGCGCCTGCGCCAGCGCGTTGCCGAGCAGACGGTCCAGATTGGCCGGCGGCGTGCCTGGCGGCACGTCGGCCGGCTTGACCTGGCTGTGCAGCAGATCGTCGATCTGCTCGTGGAAGATCAGCGGCAGGCCGGTGATGCAGAGCAGCAGCATGAACAACGTGCAGATGAGGCTGGTCCATTTATGGACAGCGCCCCATCGCCGCAAGGATCTGGTTGTCGCAGTCAATTTCGTTACCTAAAGCGCGATGAGATCAGGTTGGATCGTCATCGAGCTTTAGCCTCTTGTTGAAGCATGATCTTTTCGGAAAACCGCTTCGCACTTTTCCGGATCATGCTTTTGTTTGAGCATGATCCTTTCCGAAAACCGCTTCGCACTTTTCGGGATCATGCTTTAGTTCCAGGTGTACTTCATCGTGCCCAGCACCGTGCGGCCATTGCCGAGGCCGCAATAGGGAAGCCCGGTCAGGCAGGATGCAACGTAGAAGTGGTCGGTCAAGTTGGTGACGTTGACCTGCGCCTTCCATCCCTTCAGGTCCGGCCGCAGATAGGCGAAGTCGTAGCTGACCGACGCATCGAGCAAGGCATAGGAGGGAATGACAAACGTATTGAAGTTGTCGCCGTAGGTCTCGCCGACATAGCGCACGCCGAGGCCGAGCCCAAGGCCCGCGAGCGCGCCGTCATACCAGGTATACTTGCCCCAGACCGCGCCCTGGTCCTGCGCCGTGTTCATCATGTACTTGCCGGCATAGCCGGCGATGCTCGTCGTCACCCGCGGATCGAGATGGGTGTATCCCGCCGTGATCTCGAGCTCGCGCGTGAGATTGCCCTTCAGCTCGAGCTCGAGGCCGCGGACACGCACGGCATCGGTCTGCACGTTGAAGAGCGGATTGAGTGGATCTGCCGTCAGTACGTCCTGCTGACGGATATCGAACGCCGCCGCCGTCACCATGAAGTTCGAGCCGTTCGGCTTGAACTTGACGCCGACTTCCGAGCCCTCGCCTGTCGTCGGCCTGAACGACCGGCCGGCGCTGTCGGCGCCGAGGTTGGGCGTGAACGAGGTCCCGTAGCTGACATAGGGCGCGAGGCCGATATCGAACAGGTAGCTCACGCCGATGCGCCCGGTTTGCGCCGAGTCATCGCGCGAATAATGGCCGGCCGGCGGATAGAACGCCATGCTGGTGAAGCCGGAGCTGACCCAGTCCTGGCGGCCGCTCATGGTCAGCGTCCAGCGATCGAGCTTGATCTGATCCTGCAGATAGGCGCCGAGCTGCGACTGCCTGTCGTCGCGCAGAATGAAAGGCGCCAGCGAGCTGGCTGACGGAACGGCGGTGCCGTAGACCGGACTATAGGCATCGATCGGCGCAATCGGCGTCGTGCGATAGTCCGTGTTCGCCCACAGATCGAAGTAGTCGACGCCGGCCAGCACCTTGTGGACCAGCGGCCCGGTGGCGATATCCGCCTGCAGCTGATTGTCGAGCGCGACATTGGCGGCGTTGGCCTTGACGTAGTTGTAGCTGCGCGCGACCAGACGATCCGTCACCATGCCCTCGGTCCGCACCGAGGCGAGGTCGTTGCTGACCTGGGTGTAGCGGAGGTTTTGCCGGAACTGGAAGATGTTGTCGAAGCGATGCTCGAACGCGTAGCCGACCGCGAACTGCTCGAGATGATAGCCATCCAGCCCGGGCTCGCCGAGGTAACGACTGTAGGGAATATGTCCGTTGGGGTTGGGCAGGAGGGACACCTGTCCCGGGACGTATTGCTGGTAACCCTTGTTGTCGACCTTCTGGTACTGCGAGAGCACGGTGAAGCTGGTGTCGTAGGTCGGGCGCCAGGTGAAGCTCGGCGCGATGAACAGCTTGTTGTCCTGAACGAAGTCGGTCTGGCTGTTGCTGTCGCGGCCAAGACCAACGATGCGGTAAAGCACCCGGCCGTCCTTGTCGGCCGAACCACCGATATCGAAGGCGCCCTGGAAGCGATCGAACGAGCCGAAGCTGCCCTCGAACTCGTAGTGCGGCGTCTCGGTGGGCCGCTTGCTGACCAGGTTCAACAGGCCGCCCGGATCGGATTGTCCATACAGGCCGGATGACGGGCCCTTCAGGACCTCGATGCGCTCGAGACCATAGGTCTCGATGCGCGGGACCGCGAAGGTCGTGGTGTCGGTCGGCAGCCGCAGCCCGTCGAGATAGCGCGGCGCGGTGAAGCCCCGCAGCTTGAACTCGTCGAAGAACGCGTTGGCACCAAAACTCTCGATCGTCACGCCGGGCGTGTAGCGCAGCGCTTCGGTGATGTTCTGCGCACCCTGCGCCTGGATCTGATCCTGGGTGACGATCGAGATCGACTGCGGCGTCGTGAGCACCGGGCTGTCGGTCTTGGTTGCGGTGACGCTCTGGCTGGCGAGATAGCCGGTGACCGGCCCGTTGCCGCGCTCTCCGGCGCCATTCACCCCCGCTGCTGGAACGTTCTGCGTGGGCGCCCGGTTCGCGATCGATCGCGGCGCAGTGCGTGCAGGACGCGCCGCGCGTCGCGCCGGCTGCGTCCGCCGCGCCTGCTGCTGTTGTTTCGGCGCCTCGACCGTCACCGGTGGCAGCGCCGATTGCGCAACGCTTTCACGCGGCATCACCATACTCAGCGCGAACAAACCGCTGCCAGCCATGTACCCGGCCGCCAGCGCAGTGCGACGAAACATCCGACCCCCGTCAACTCACATCGCCTTCATCCTCGCCGTCACTAACACGATGAAAGACGTACGCAGCTGATCGGTGATTAGAACACGTCCAGTGTTGGGCTTATCGCCGATGGTGTTGCGAGCTCGCAACGTGAACGCAGCGAAACTGCGTCAATGCGCCTCAGATTTTTCGAGCGCTTCTAAGGACGATTCTAAACTGCGTTTCGCTCCGCGATACTTCGAGTCAGTTCCGCGCACAGCGATCGAACGACGCCGTGCGCGGAAGCGATGATCGCAGTTGCGGTGCTCTCGCCGAACTCAGCGTCAGACTTCGGTGACGTGCTCCGGATCGGCGGATGCGAGCGCCGCGGCACGCTCGGCGCGCGGCGGATAGATCCAGACGGTGTTGATCTCCCGCTTGGTCTTCTTGGCGACGTCGCCGACCATCTCGACCTTGCGCTCCCAGCCGCGGGTGAACAGCGCGCCGGCCTCGCCGAGGTCGAGGCAGGTGACATAGGCCTTCTGGTGATACGGCTTGGTCGGGACACCGAGCAGCTCGGCCGCGGCGTTGTTGCCGGCAAAGGCGCCCATCCGCGTCGCGTGCTGGCACGACATCAGCGCGTAATTGCCGACATCGTCGCATGCGGCACGCGCCGCATCGCCGGTGGCGAACACGCCCGCGATCGACGGTACGCGCAGATCGCGGTCGACCAGCAGCCGGCCGAAATTGTCGCGCTCCGCCGGGATCTGCGTGGTCAGCGGCGCGGCGCGAATGCCCGCCGCCCAGACCACGGTCGCGGCCTCGATATGCTCGCCGCTGGAGAGCGTGACGCCGGACTTGCTGACCTCGGCGACGCCGGCGCCGAAGCGGCCTTCGACGCCGAGCTTGCGCATCGCGTCCTCGATGATCGGGCGCGGGCCCTCGCCCATGTCGGGCGCGATCGCCACGTTGCGATCGACGATCACGACGCGTGGCTTGGCGTCGCTGCCGAGAATGTCCCGGAGCCGCGCCGGCATCTCGGTCGCCGCTTCGATGCCGGTGAAGCCGCCGCCGGCAACAACGACAGTGTCGCGCGCCACTGATGCCGGCTGCTTGGCGAGGTCGTGCAGATGGCGGTCGAGCGCGATCGCGTCCGCAAGATTGTCGACGCTGAAGCCATGCTCGGCGAGGCCGGGCACGTTCGGACGGAACAGCCGGCTGCCGGTCGCCACCACGAGGCGATCGTAAGGCAGCGTCTTGCGCGCGTCCTTGGCGGTGACGATCTGCACGGTGCGGGCCTTGGTGTCGACGGCTTCGGCGCTGCCCTGCACATAGACGACGTCGATCGCGTTGAAGACGTCGAGCAGCGGCGCGGTCAGCGTCTCCGGCTTCGGCTCGTAGAGCCGCGGGCGGACCACCAGGGTCGGCTCCGGCGCGACCAGGGCGATCTCGAGCTTCTCGGGCGAAACGCCCTTGATGTCGCGCAGGCGGGCTGCGGAGAGCGCGGCATACATGCCGGCAAAGCCGGCGCCAATGATGACAATTCGCATGGGTATCTCCTCTGGGTTGACAGTCTCTGATGTCCGCGCGTTGCCGTCGCTGCCTGCCGCTTGCGGCGAAGCCTGTCGCGATCGGCGACGCGAAGAGGTGAAACGAAAAGCGAGCGCCTATTGCCGGGCGGCGCAGCTCGACAGGAACGGCGTGCGCGCCCCGGGCATGCAGGCTGCGCGGCAGCCTCTCGCGCCGGACAGCGATCCATGCTGAAGGCCGATCGGCAGCGCGGCGCCCGGGAGCCAATCGCGGTAGAGCGCCTGGGCGGCGTCGCTGATCATCACCGACGTCATGGCATCGGCGCCCTGAACGGCCTGCGCCGGCGCATCGGCATCCTCGCCGGTTGCCGACGTGAAGCGCACGGTGAGCGTAAGCCCGTACATCAGCGCAGTCGCGAGAACCCGGCGTCGCCGCGTCACTGCAAGGGAGCTACCGAAATCCTTCCAGGCCATCGCTTGTCTCCGTTGTTGGCATGGGCGCCACGGTGATCTAGCGAATTGGCCTTATGAGTGCCCCAGAGCGATTGCCCGACCTGAAGAGCGATTGCGGCTACCGCAGACGGCGCCGCCAATCGCTCGGGGGTTCGCCGGTCAGCTTCCTGAATGCGGCCGCGAACGCGGTCTGCGAACTGTAGCCGAGCGCCGCCGCGATCGAGACCACGGATGCGTCGGTGTCGCGCAGCATGTTCATGGCCTGCTCGAGCCGGTGCTGGCGCAGCCAGGCATGCGGCGAGAGCCCCGTGCTTTCCTTGAAGGCGCGGCAGAAGTGAAAGCGCGACAGGCCGGCGTCCGTCGCCAGCGCCGCGAGCGAGACGTCCGCATCGCTGTCCGAGCGCAACCGCTCGATGGCGCGGCGCAGCGCCGTCGGCGCCAGACCGCCCACGGTCGCCTGCACCGTGGCAGGCACGCCGGCATGCGCCGACAGCAGGCGCGTGGCCAAAAGATCCGTCAGTTGCTGCCGGAACAGCGCATCCAGCGCCGCGCTGCCATCGAGCGCATCAGCGGCGCTCAGCAGCAACCGCGATGTAATCGGATCGGGATGCCCGGTGCGCTCCAGCAGATCGCCGGGAGCGGCGGTGTCGGCCTCGCCGGCGACGCGCGCCAGCGTCGCATGCGGAAGATAGAGCTGAACGACATGCACCGACTGGTGAATATCCCAGCGCGAGCTCGAGCCGGCCGGGATGATCGTCACGACCCCGGACCGGGCCGTTCCGATCGAAGCCACCCTGCCGGTGCGCCGCTCCAGCCGCTGCGAGCCTGCGGGATAGCTCATGACGACGTGGTCGACCATCGGCCTGACCACGTCGTGCAGGGCGTCATGCTTCCAATAGGCGATCGCGCCGCTCGACGGGTCGGCCGCCATGCGAAGCGGCTGCGTCTTGAGCACGCGGGCCATCTCCTGGCCGGCCGGGCAGCGCGGACCGGCCGGTGCCTCGGCCGGCCGCGCTTCGGATGCGGCGGGCGAATCCCGCAAAGGATCGTGCAGGATCGGCTTACTCATCACCTGTGCTCGCGTTTGAAGGCTCATGCGCTCCCTCCTTGCGGGCCGCTCTGTCGGACCCATGAGGCGCGGAACTGCCCGCTGGACCTAAGCGCCGTGCAGTTGGAATGTCTTTCCTGAAACGGCCACGCTTTGCCCAATTCTGCGCCAAGCGCGCCGCTGCGACATTTCTGCGTCCGGCACGGTCGATTGGACCAAAGCAGTTGAATTCATTCCGGAATCGCATTGCGGTGAACGACCCGCGGCATCATTCATGATCGCGTGAGACAACTGGACTGCGCCGCAGCAATCCCGGATAATGAGTGACGGCTTCGCAGGCTGACTGACAGGTCCCTGCCCGGCTGCGCATCAATGATGGACTCAACACGCATGGCACAGGCGGGCGCCTACGGGCAGCGGCTCGGGCAATTCCTACGCCTGAAGGATACGCCACCGGCGCTGATCACTCGCACGCTGCGCAGCGCCGAACTCGCGGTCACCGAAACCCGGGACGACAACCCGGTGCCCGGGCTGTCCGGATCGCTCACCGCCGAGGATGCCTTTCTGGTCAGCCTGAAACTGCACGATTATCCGGACTGCGAATTGTGGGAGGGCGGCAAGTGCCTCATGAAGCGGGACATCCCGGCGGGCGCGACCTATCTCTACGATCTCAAACGCGATCCGCGCTACGTGATCGACAAGCCGTTCCACTCGCTGTTCTTCTATCTGCCGCGCTCGGCGCTCACCGATTTCGCCGAACAGACCGGCTCGCCGCGCATCGGTGAACTGGCCTGCGAAATCGGCACCGGTCACGACGATGGCGTCATTCGTCACGTCGGGGCGCTGCTGCGCGAGGGATTGCGCCGGCCGGACGAAACCAACCAGCTGTTCATCGATCACATGATGCTGGCGCTGACCGCGCACGTCACCCGGACCTATGGCGGAATACAACATCCGACCGGACCGACCCGTGGCGGCCTCGCCGCCTGGCAGATCAACCGCGCCTGCGAAAAGCTCGAATCCGACCTCAGCGGGAAGATTTCGCTGAAGCAGATTGCGGCCGAGCTCGATCTGTCAGTCGGCCATTTTTCGCGCGCCTTCCGCATCTCCACCGGCCTGCCACCGCACCAATGGCTGCTTCAGCAGCGCCTGAAGGTGGCCAAGCAGCTGATGGCGGCGCGCGACCTGTCGCTGTCCGAGATCGCGATTTCGGCCGGCTTTGCCAATCAAAGCCACTTCACGCGGGTGTTTTCCGCCGTGGTCGGCGTCAGCCCGGCGGCGTGGCGGCGCGAGATGTACCGCCCGGCGAGAAGCGAGAGCTGAACAGCGCCGCGTTCAACCGGCCGGCGCGGCTCGCACCGCATGCTTGGCGTGCCATTTGGGGCCCGGTCCGCGCATGTAGTGCAGCTCGGGCCGGTAGGGATCACGAATTCGCGCGATCAGATTCTGCAAGCCCGTCGCAATCGCGTTCCAGCCGTCGCGCAGAAGGAGCAATGATGCGTGCGGTGACAGCATGGCGCCCTCTCAGTGCGGCTTGCCGAGCACGGATGCGAAGGACAGGATCACGATCTCCTCGCCGGACTCGTCGCTGACATGCACGACCCAGTCGCGCCAGTCTTCCAGGCTGACGGTTGCGACCAGCGATCGCATCATGCACGTCGCCGCCTCGCAGGCCTCCGAGAGGCTGGTCACCGAGGTGCCGCGGCGATCCATCAGCACCCCGTGCGTGGTCGAGCAATGGAAAAAGACCTGCGTCATGTGCGTATCCTCGCAAGCTCCGGACCAGAAGGTCATCTTTGGAGCTCCACGTTTCTTCGACGCGACCATTCGCAAGGCGGTTCACACGGGCGCGGGCCGCGCGGCGGCCTCGCGGAATGGTGATCAAGCCCCAGCACCGCCTCCTCACCAAATCGCGATTTGACAGTTTTTCTATATTTGTCAAAATCGTCAAATGGGACCGAAAACCCGCATTCTCGATGCCACCATGCTGGTGTTCCGCCGGCACGGCTTTCGGCGCTCCTCGATCGAGCAGGTCGCCGAGGCGGCCGGCCTGACGCGGCAGGCGCTCTATCACCACTTCGAATCCAAGGAAACGCTGTTCCGCGCCGTGATCGAGCGCGTGCATGAGAGCGCGATCGCAGCCGAGGACACCGCCATTGCCGAGGCGGAGGCGGCGGGCAGCGATCTCGGCGACATCCTCGCTACGGGCATGACCGCGCGGATGTCGACCATGATCGGGTCGCTGGACGGCTCGCCGCATCTCGAGGAACTGTATTCCGAGCACCTCGTGCATGCGCGCGACCTCTTCCAGACCTACGCTGCGCGCTATGCGGAGCGCATGGTCGCGACGGTCGCGCGGGTCGTGCGCAAGCAGCAGCTTGCGCTGCCGCAGGACCTGACGCCGGCCGAGTTCGCGCGGCTGGTCGAAATGTCGATTCACGCAGCGAAGTCGCAGTATCCGGCGATGCAGCCGGCGGAAGCGTTCCTGAAGGACATGGCGATCATCGTGCGGACGCTCTGCGCCGGCGCCAAGCCGAAATTCAAGTCCAAATCCTTGCCGAAACCGCAGAAGCCGTCCGTCAAGAGGGCGGCAATCCCCAAGAGGCCGACACGCAGGACAACTGGAGGACATCCATGAGCACGACGACCGTCAATGGCCGCGTCGAATCCCTGCCCGATGATCCCGATGCGCTCTTGATCGACATCGTGCGCGACCAGCTCAAGCTCACCGGCACCAAGCTCGTCTGCGGCGCCGGCGTCTGCGGCGCCTGCACCGTGCTGGTCGACGGCGCGCCGGTCGCAAGCTGCCTGATGCCGGCACACGCCGCCGCCGGCAAATCGGTGACGACGGTGGAAGCCATCGGCGCGTCCGGGCTGCATCCGGTGCAGAAGGCGTTCATGGCGCATGACGCCCTGCAATGCGGCTTCTGCACGCCCGGCTTCATCGTGGAAGCGACCGCGTTCTGCGACCATTGGCGCGCGACCAGGGGAACGGCGGTGCCGTCGCGCGAGGAGATCGGCGCGGCGCTGTCCGGCCATCTCTGCCGCTGCGGCGCCTATGACGGGATCTTCCGCGCGGTGGCGGATGCCTGTGCCGGCCGCTTCGACGGCGATCACGTCACGGCGCCCCGCATCGAGGCGCGCGACAAGGTGACGGGCGCGGCGAAATACACCGTCGACATCCATCATGACGGCCAGCTCGAAGGCCTGATCCTGCGCTCGCGCGAGGCGCATGCACGCATCGCCACGCTCGATCTGGCGCCGGCACGCGCGCTCCCCGGCGTTAGTGCGGTGTCGCTGCTCGGCGACGACCGTGTCGTGCGCTATGTCGGCGAGCCGATTGCGGCGGTTGCAGCTCCGGACCGCAAGACGGCGCTGGCCGCGCTCGCCGCGATCAAGCTGACCAGCGAGCGCCTGCCCGCGGTGGTCGGGCTCGACGCCGGACGCAAGGATGATGCGCCCGTGGTGTTCGACAAGGCGAGCCGCAAGCGGGCCGGCAACGTCTCGGAAGCGGCCGGCGGGCCGGCGCCCTGGAAGCAGAACATCCGCGGGCCGACCGCGGTGTTCTCGACCCGCGCCAAGAAGGCCCGCAACTGGGTGGACGAGGCGCGCCAGGCCAACAACAAGCTACTCGTCGAAGCCACCTTCCGCACCGCCACGCAGCAGCATGCTTGTCTCGAGCCCCACGCCGCGGTGGCGCGCTTCGACGGCGACCGGCTGACCCTGCACGCCTCGACCCAGCAGGTGTTTCACCTGAAGGAGCAGATCGCAAAACGCTACAAGCTCGATCACGACAAGGTCCGCGTGATCGCGGAGCACGTCGGCGGCGGCTTCGGCTCGAAAGCGAGCCTCGGCACCGAGACGATCGCCGCGATCGAGCTGGCCCGCGCGGCGAAAGCGCCGGTGCGGGTCGCCTATGATCGCCAGGAAGAACTCTCGGTCGCCGGTTATCGGCCGGCCGCGGAGTTGAAGGTCGCGCTGCTGCCTTCCGAGCAAGGCGGCCTGAAAGCGCTCTCCGTCACCGCGCATGCCGATACCGGGGCCGCGACCAACTCGACCATCGCGGGACTGGCGCGGCTGATCTATCCGGCCGAGGCGAAGGACCTTTCGGATTTCGACGTCATCAGCAACCTGCCGCCTGGCGCCGCCTTCCGCGGCCCCGGCGGTCCGCCGATGGCGTTCGCGGTGGAGCAGTCGATCGACGAGGCCGCGCTGCGGCTCAATGTCAATCCGATCGCCTTGCGCAAGCGCTGGGATCCCGATCCCAACCGTCAGCGGCTCTACGACTGGGCATCCGGGCTCGAGATCTGGCGCAACCGCAAGCCGGCGCAGAACGGGCGCTATCGCCGCGGCATCGGGGTCGCGACCGGCTACTGGCTCTATCTGTGGCAGCCGAAGGTGAAGGTCGAGGTCGCGGTCAAGGGCGGCCGCATCGTCGCCAGCACGGCGACGCAGGACATCGGCACCGGCACCCGCAGCGTGCTTGCCGACGCGATCGCGCGCGAGTTCGATCTCGAACCCGGTGAGATCGATGTGCGGATCGGCGATTCCTCGCTGCCGGAAGGCCCCGGCTCCGGCGGCAGCCGCGTCACCGCCTCGGTGATGCCGCCGACGCTGCAGGCGGTGCGGAAACTGAAGGCCGCGATGCTCGAACAGGCCACGCGAAAGCCGGCGCCCGGCTCGAACGCGCCCTGGCGCGAGCTGATCGCACGCTCGCCCGACATCGCTGTCGTGGAGACGCGCGGCGAGGACGGCAAGAACACCGCGCCCGGCATCCGCTCGCCGCTGCGCGAAGTCGGCCTGATGGGCATGGTGTTCGGCTGGATGATGCGCCGCTTCTCGAACATCGCGGTCGGCGCCGGCGTGCCGAGCTCGGTGCAGGTGATCGAGGTGGAGGTCGACACCTGGCTCGGCCATGTCCGTGTGCTCAACGTGCATACCGGCATCGCGGTCGGCAAGATCGCAGCGCCCGCGCTGGCGCGCAGCCAGGCTTGCGGCGCGGTGATCCAGGGCCTCGGCTACGCGCTCTACGAGGCGCGCGAGCTTGATCCGAAGACCGGCGACGTCCTGACCGCGGGAATGGAGGATTATCGCATCCCTGGGATCGCCGACACGCCGGAGATCGAGATCCATTTCGACGAAGCCGGCTTCGACCATGTGCTCGGCAACAGCGTCGGCATCGGCGAGGCGTCGACGGTGCCGACCTCGGCCGCTGTCGCCAACGCGATCCACAACGCGATCGGCGTCCGCCTCACCGAGATTCCGATCCGGCCCGACCGCATCGTCGCCGCGCTGAAAGGGAGGGATGCCGCATGAGTGTCGCGACTGCAGACGTCATCTCCGCGCCCGAATTCCGCGCCGCCGGCACCGATCTGTCGGAGCGTCGCCGCAGCGGCCTGTCGTGCGGCTCGATCATCGATCTCGCCGCCAGTCCCGATACGATCGGTATTGCGTGGAATGCGGACGGCTCGGCCCGCATCGGCGCCCTGACCACGATCGCTGCGATCACGTCCGATCCGCGGCTCGCCGAGGCTTACCCCGGCATCGCCGCCGCCGCGCAAGGCCTCGCCACGCCGCAGATCCGGCACATGGCGACGCTCGGCGGCAATCTCGCGCAGCGGTCGCGCTGCTGGTATTTCCGCAATCCTCAGATCGCCTGTCTCAAGAAGGGCGGCTCCGACTGTCCGGCGCGATCCGGCAATCACCTCTATCACGTTGCGTTCGATCTCGGCCCATGCGTCGCGCCGCATCCGTCGACGATGGCGATGGCGCTGCTCGCCTACGATTCGAAGATCACCACCGACCGGCGCAGCGGCCTGTCGATCTCAGAGCTGCTCGGCGACGGCAGCAATGGTGCGGCCGACAATCTGCTCGCACCGGGCGAACGCATCGAGCGGATCGAGCTCCCTGCCCCGCTGGCCGGTGAGCGCGCGCTGTACAAGCGCGCCATCAGCCGGACGCATGCGGAATGGCCGCTGGTCGAGATCTGCGTGCGTGCGGTGATCTCCGGCGGCGCATTTCAGCAAGTGCACATTACCGCCGGCGGCATCGCTCCGGTCCCGCTGCGTCTGACCGCGTCCGCGGCGGCGCTGCAGGGTAGGCAGATTAACGCGGCAACCATCGCGCAAGCCACCGAGCTGGCGATCTCGGGAGCCAGGCCGCTGCCGATGACCGGGTACAAACTCGAGCTGCTGACGGGCCTGGTGCGCGACGTCGTCGAGCGGATCGTGGCGTAGGCTCAAGCGCCCATTCGCGGCCTCAAGGCCAACGTCGCGTCTGGAATGCATGGATCCAGGAATTCCTACGCCGGAATGCCGGCCTCACACAGCACGGCGACCATGCGGTCGCCCCATTCGACAGTCCTGGTCGGAAAATTCTGCCGCGCGTAGGACGCGCGGAAATCGGGCCGCAGCTTGAGCAGGCGGCCGGCGACGACGCGCGCCTCGTCGAGGCGCCCCGAGCCGACCTCGTTCATGATCAACGCGCTGAGCGTGTGTGCGTCCTCGCCGATCACCAGCGCCTTGGCGGCGGCCGCGCGGCCCTGCTCATACTGACCGAGCATGAAATGCGCGAAACTGATTCCGTTCCACATCGACGCCCGCCCGGGATCGATCGGGCTGAGCCGGAGTCTGTGCTCAAAACTTTCGATCGCGCGTGCCGGCTGGACGCACATGAGCGAAATCCAGCCGCGATATCCCCACGCCGCAGCATCGTTCGAATTGAGCGAGATCGCCTCTTCGATCATGGTCTCAGCGCGATCGTAGTCGTGGCCGAGATAGGCAAACATATGAGCCGCGCGCGCCAGCACGAACGGATCGTCGCTGGCCAGCGCGCAGGCGAGCCCGGCGATCCGCAGCGCCTCCGCCAACTCCTCCGCGCCGGGGGGCGTGCCGCGCGTGGTCTGTTTCAGCAGCGACGAATAGGCCAGCATGACCTGAGCGGCCGCATAGTTGGGATCAAGCGCGCATGCTTTGTTGAACCACTCGCCGAGTTGAGCGTCGCCCCACTTGGAGCGGTCTGCATAGGCCGCAATGCCTCTCAGAAAGAGATCGTAGCTATCGAGACGGTCGGTCGGCTTGGTTCGGGTTCGTTCGATTTCGCTCTGCTGGATCTTCGGAGCTATGATGCTGACGACATTCGCGGTGACCTGGTCCTGCAGATCGAACACGTCCCTCAGTTCGCCATCGAACCTGTCCGCCCAGAGATGCGTACCGCTGCCGGCCTCGATCAGTTGCGCGGTGATCCGAACGCGGCCGCTCGACTTGCGCACTGATCCCTCCAGCACGTATCGCACACCGAGCTCGTGCCCGACCTGCTTGATGTCGACGGACTTTCCCTTGTAGGTGAAGCTTGAATTGCGCGCGATCACAAACAGCGATCTGAAGCGCGACAGCGCGGTAATGATGTCCTCGACGACGCCGTCGGCAA
Organism: Bradyrhizobium sp. BRP56; assembly: GCF_020194035.1. Lineage (NCBI taxonomy): Bacteria > Pseudomonadati > Pseudomonadota > Alphaproteobacteria > Hyphomicrobiales > Nitrobacteraceae > Bradyrhizobium > Bradyrhizobium sp. BRP56. Next base: position 32,509 of record NZ_JADYVV010000007.1, on the reverse strand, counting down.
AGTATTCCTGCTCCGGATCGCCGCTCATATTCTGGAACGGCAGCACCGCGATGGAGGCTTTCTCGGCAATCGCGGCCGGGGAAGCCGGGGCAGTGAACGCGTGCTTCGCAACCGCGGCCGCTGCGGGGGCGCCGCCGACGCGAACTCTCCATGTCCGAACAGGCTCGGCAATATTCTTCAGGGCCTGCGGCCCCATGTCCTCGAAGGTCGCATCGACCTTGCCGCGAATGTGCCGTTGCACGTCATCGGAAATGCAGACGCCACCCGGCTCGGCAATCCCCTCCAGGCGCGCTGCGATGTTCACGCCGTCGCCAAAGATATCGTTGTCGTCAAAGATGATGTCGCCGACGTGGATTCCGATTCGGAATTCGAGCCGCTGCTCCGTTGGCACGGCAGCATTCTGATCGGCCATGCGGCGCTGCACTTCGACGGCACTGCGCACCGCGTCGACGGCGCTGGCGAATTCAACGAGGATTCCGTCGCCGGTCGTCTTGACGACGCGGCCGCGATGCGCCGCCAGCGCTGGATCCAGCAACGTCCGCCTGACCGACTTCAGCTTGGCCAGAGTGCCTTCCTCGTCGACTCCCATCAGCCGGCTGTAGCCGGCGATATCGGCCGCCAGAACCGCTGCCAGACGCCGATCCATGCTATCGGTGGTCAAGGACATGCCCCCGGACGAGGGGTTAATTTTCGTCGCCGATCAAAGCACGGCTGACGGCCTCCGGGCTAGAGCAAACGTCTACGCTGCTTGCCCAGGCTGGAAATCAGCGGCTTTGTCAACGACGATCTTGAGGCTATCGCCCAGTGGGGTCTATCGCGCCCGGGTCAGCGCCAGCCAGATGCCGCCGCCGATCATGAAGCCGCCCGATATGCGTGACATCAGCCGGGTCCGCTCCTTGGAGAAGAATTTGCGGGCGCGGCCGGCCGCCAAGGCGTAGGCGGCGTCGGTCAGCACGGCGGTCGCCATGAAGGTGAGGCCGAGCAGCGCCACCTGCGGAACGTGCGGCTTGTCCATATCCATGAACTGCGGGATGAAGGCGCCGAAGAACACCAGCACCTTCGGGTTCGAGAGCAGCACCAGAAAGCCCTGCAGGAAGAAGCCGCCGCGCGGCGGTGGCGGCGTGTCGTCGGTGCTGACGCCCTCGACCGGCGAGCGGATCAGCTTGAAGCCGAGCCAGACCAGATAGGCGGCGCCGGCAAAGCGCACCCAGTCGAACCAGTAGCCCATCGTCGCCATCAGCGAGGTCAGCCCGACCGCGACGGTGCCGATCACGATCGCAAGCCCCACCTGCGCGCCCAGCACGTTGGTGAGCGCGGCGCGCGTGCCGTAGCGCAGCCCGTTGGCGATCACCATCGTGACGATCGGACCGGGCAGCAGCGCCAGCGCGATGCAGGCGGCGACGAAGGCGAAATAGGCTTGCAGGGACATGGGAGAGCTCACTGACGGTGAAGCTGAATTATGCACATAGGACGGGCGAAGAGGAAGCGGCTCCTTGCTCATTTCAGTCATACCCCGCGAAAGCGGGGTATCCAGTACGCCGCGGCCCATCAGCTAAGCATCAGCGTCTCTGGAATACTGGGTCACCCGCTTTCGCGGGTGACGACACTCATTTTCGCATGCGAGAGACGGGCTCCTCAATGTCCTTCCATTGCCGCGATCATCCATGACCTGATCTCTCGCCCCTCCAGAAATTTCAACGTCGCGCCTTGCACGCGCCCAACATCGCCGCTCCCCTGCGCCACGACCGCCATCAGGTCGCAGCGATGCGACACCGCGATGCCGATCGCAGTGCGCTTCCCGTTGGGCATCTCGAGATCATAGACCCTGATCCGCCCTGGCATATCGCGACAGCAACGACATCGCCCGCCTTCAGCGGCACAAAGCGCGGGCTGATCATGTCGACATCGGCGACGCGATCGACCTCGTCGTCATCGGCGACGCCGCTGTCGCAATTGCAGAAGCCGAGTTTTGGCCTGAGATAAACCTCGACGTCGTCACCGCACTCCGCCGCGCCACAACGGAAGGCGCGGCCGGCAGGCCAGCCGTCGCGCGGGAACGGCCAGGCGATCTCGCGCCACTGCGCGGCCCGTGACGGTGCCATCTCGTAGCCGGCAACGGCGGAGAGCCCGCCGAGCGCCAGGACCATCGCCGCCATGACCGGCCAAGAGCCCATCATCGCGTGCTCACGGCAGACCGGCGACGGCGCGCGCCGCGCCAGTCAATTCGAGAATATGCAGGCCGGTGTTGGCGCGGTCGACCGCGTAGATGTAGCCGCGCTCGTCGGTCTCGACATTGTTGGTCTGGATCGCGACCCTGCAGCGGTCCTTGCCGTCGATCGTCACACAGCGCTTGTCGGTCGCCGCCGTGATGGAGGGAATGAAGTAGCCGACTTCCCTGGGATGATAGGGATCGCGGATGTCGAGCGCGCGGACGCCGGCGTTGAAGAAGGCGATGAAGGCCAGCTTCTTGTAGTAGACCGGCGCCATGCTCTCGTTCGACGAATGCGAGCCGAACCGGCCGCCGCGCTCGCAGAACGCCCCGGAGGCCTCGGGCACCGTATAGCTCGAGATCAGCATCGGCCGCGCCTCGGTGGTGACGTCGGCGAACCACACCATCTGCCGGGCCTCGCCGCATTCGTTCTGGATCGCCTCGTCGACGATCATCACGATGTCGCGGCTCTTGCCGTCCTTGTCATGGGCGAACTCGGCGATCGGCATGCCGGGCATCGGAAACACCGTGTGCGCGCCATTCATGGCGGACAGCGGCATCCGCGCGATCTCCGGGTATTTCAGATTGTCCGGCGTCGGCTCCTTCGGTCCGTTCAACAGCTTGTCGCGGTCGACGATCTGCAGGAAGCCGCCCTTGTTGGTGCCGTAGCCGAAATAGACGCGATTGCCCGTTGGCCCGGTCGAGATCGGCCCGTGCAGTTCGGTCGGCACCGCGCCGGTCGCGCCCGGCTCCTGCCCGGGCAGGCCGAAATCCCTGATCTTCGTGGGGTGCGCGGGATCGGAGAGATCATAGACCTGCGTCATGCGCCGCGTGCGCCAGTCCGGCGCGCCCGACACCAGGAAGGCGATGCCGGTGCCGCATTCCCAAAAACTCTTGTGCGTGTCCTTCAGGCCGCCGATCCGGGTGACGAGCACCGGATTGGCGGGATCGGCGACGTTCCAGACCTCGTGCGCCTCGCTGCCGAAAGTGCGCAGCATGTAAACCGCGTTGCGATCGCCCCTCGGCAAATCCTTGCCGTCGCAGATCCGCACCATCTGCGCGCCGCCGGATTCATACTTGCCTTCCTGTCCGGGAAGGTGCCGCAGATATTTCGGGTGCGCGGGATCGGTGACGTCGACGATCGAGGTGCCGTTCGGCTTGGCCTTGCCGATCATCGGGTTGACGGGATCGGGAATGTCGTCGGTGCCGCCGTGATGACCGATATAGGCGATCCATCTGTCGCCCTGATGATGGATGGTCGGCTGATAGGCGCTGCGCGCCTGCAAATCGCTGGTTCCAACCAGCCTCATGTTGGAGGCCTCGGGCGGATCGCCGATCTTCTGCTGGGCACTCGCACCATTCGCGAGCAGGACAAGAACCAACGTGCAGCAAACTGCCGTAACGCGACCGCCCATGCGCACCACCCAATGTTCCACACCAATCTGCGTTGGCTGCCGGCGAAGCTAGCACGGTGCTGCCGATGCCAAAACACACGCTCTTGACATGCAACCATTTGGTTGCCTATTATCCGACCCATGGATGAAGTCTTCAAAGCCCTCGCGGATGCCTCACGGCGAACGCTGCTTGACCGGCTTCACGATCAGAACGGGCAGACGCTCGGTGAGCTCTGCGACGGCCTCGACATGACGCGTCAGGCCGTCACCAAGCACCTTGTGATTCTCGAGGAGGCCAACCTCGTCACCACGATCAAGCATGGCCGCGAGAAGCTGCACTATCTCAACCCGGTTCCGATCCATCAGATCGGCGAGCGGTGGATCAGGAAGTTCGAGCGCGGGAAACTCGCCGCGCTGAGCGAGTTGAAAAGACAATTGGAGAAGCGTGATGAGTAAACCGGACTACGTCTACGTCACCTATATCGAGACCACCGCCGACAAACTGTGGCGTGCGCTGACATCGAGCGACTTCACCGAACGCTTCTGGTTCGGCTATCGCGTCAGTTCCGACTGGAAGGTCGGCTCGCTTTATTCTCTTACCAAGGACAGGCAACGCAGCGTGCAGGGCGAGGTGCTGATCGCAGATCGACCGAACAAGCTCGCCTATAGCTGGGATGTGGTGAAGGAAGGCGTCGAGCGCGAACAGGTCTCGCGCGTGACCTTCGACATCGAACCCCACGACGGAGTGGTCAAGCTGACCGTGACGCATGATAATCTGGGTCCGAAGACGCTGCGCGACATCTCCGGCGGCTGGCCGATGGTGATCGCAAGCCTGAAGAGCTTCCTCGAGACCGGGCGCGAACTGCCGGCCGATCTGCTCACCAGCGGCGCCAGGGAGGCCTACCATGCCTAAGCCCGAATTCGCCTACGTCACCTACATCGAGACCACGCCGGACAAACTGTGGGACGCGCTGACCAAGAGCGCGTTCACGCGGCAATACTGGTTCGACACCGAGCTGCAATCGGACTGGAAGGTCGGCTCGCCGCTCGCGCTGGTGATGGGCGGCAAGACCACCGACACCGGTGAGATCCTCGAGGCCGACCGGCCGCGACGCCTCGCCTACACCTTCAAGCACGTGCTCGACGAGGACATGCGCAAGGAGCCGGCAACCAAGGTGGTCTTCACGCTCGAAGCCCATGGCAAGATCGTGAAGCTGACCGTGACCCATGAGGGCTTCGGCGCGGGCAGCAAGCTGCTCGACGGCATTTCCAAGGGCTGGCCGGCGATCCTGTCGGGGCTCAAGAGCCTGCTCGAGACCGGCAAGGCGGTCACGATCCCGCCGGCCGCGCTCGGGATCGACGGCTTCGAATGACAATGAAAATCTATCGACGGGTACGTACAGACATGAACATCGAGAGATTCAAACCGGCAATCGTCTACGCGATCTACATCGCCGCCACGCCCGAGAAGGTGTGGCAGGCTTTGACGACTGCCGAATTCAGCCGGCAGTATTTCTCCGGCAACGCGGTCGAGGTCGACCTTCGGATCGGCGGCGCCTACGTCGTGCGGACGCCCGACGGCGCGCTGCACATCTCCGGCGAGGTGATCGAGTGCGATCCCCTGAAGCGGCTGACCGTCACCTTCAACGTCAACTGGCCGCAGCTGGTCGAAAAGCTCGGGCCGACGCTCGTCACCTGGGAGATCGAGCCGGCCGGCGACGGCGTGAAGCTGACGCTCTTGCAATCGCATGACCGTCCGATCAGCGACGACATTCTCGCAGGCGGCCGCACCGGCTGGCCGGCGATCCTCTCCAGCCTGAAGAGCCTCGTGGAGACCGGCAAGGCAATGGTGATCCCGATGCAGCCGCCAGCGCGCATGATGGCCGCGCTGAAGGAATTGGGAATCGCGATGCCGACGTGATGATAGCGACACAGTCGCTCCATACTCCGCCGTCGTCCCGGCGAAAGCCGGGACCCATAACCACCGCTCTGCGTGTGGCATTCGCTGGGGCCACAGCGTCGCGCAACAATTTCGCCCTGTGGTTATGGGTCCCGGGTCGCGCTTCGCTTGCCCGGGGCGACGGTGGGAGAGATTGCGCCCAGCACCGGTAGCTCACGCCACAAGCAGCAGAGCAACGATCAGATTCGCCACGAACAGCGTCGCGTCGATGACGAAGATCCTGAGCATCGGGCCCTTCAGCACCGGCCAGTAAGCGACCCCGACGCGCCCGCCTCGCATCAGCACAGGCAAATTGTAGGCGAACTGGCTGAAGTGACACGCGGCGAAGAACAGGAACAGTGAGAGCTGCGCCTCAATAGCCTGAAAGAACGGCGGCCTTGCGACCAGGAAGTACATCGACAGCAGCCCGATCGGCAGATTGATGCCGCCGAGAAACGCGACGCTGGCCGACAAGGTCGGCGCGATCGGATTGCCACGCTCCTCGCGTGGGACCAGGATCTTCAGCGTGTTGCGCTGGGCGATGCTGAACTGGACGAATGCGGCGCCAAACCAGAGCGCGTTGAGCAGCAGGACGACATCCAAAAATCGCACGGGCTATTTTCCGTAGAACGCTTCGCTGCGCACCACACGGCCGGCGCCATCGAAGTCCATGAACTCGCTGGCGCGCGTATCGCCGAGTTGCCACCACACCGTCAGGCGCGCGATCGTCTCGTCCCAGCTCCAGTTCAGGATCTTGAGGTCCACGCTTGCGATGCTGCCATAGGCCTTGCGCCAGTAGGCGCGGATATTCTCGGCCCCCGTGACTACGGGTGAGTCTGTCAGTTTGAGCGCCAACGGGCTGCGCATCTCGGCACCGTCGGCGAAGTGCGCGACGACGGCGTCGATATCGACGTTGCACCAGTTCGCGCACCACGCCTCGACAAAGCGTCCGGCGGCCGCCCGGTCCATGATCTGTTCGCCCATGCGACTGCCCTCCCCCGCGTGACTGCAGGGCAGACTGGCACGGCGGGATCCTCATGTCAACTATGTTGACTTGAGAGACTAGTTGCTGTCGGCGATCGCTCCCATCACCGCCATCCATGCGGCGGTGCCGGGCGCGCCGACACGATCGAATGCCTCACGGAGCACCTCGCGCTCGTGGTCGGACGCGCGCTGCTCGATGCGTTGCCCTGCTGCGGTCAGGTGCAGCAATTTGGAACGATGCTGCTCGGGCGACCGTTTCGCCGCCACGAGCTTACGCTCCAGCAACACGCCAAGTGGCCGGTTCAAGGCCTGCTTGGAAATGCCGAGCACCTCGATCAGCGAGCCGATCGAAATGTCGGGCCGCCGCGCAATGACATAGAGAATGCGATGGTGCGGCCGCGACAGGCCAACCGTGGCAAGATACTGGTCGGCCGCCAGCGTCATCCCGCGCCAGCCGTAATACATCAGCTCCAGCGCCGCATCCAGTTCGTGGAGCTTCTTGAGCGAGGCGCGATGCAGGCCGGGGGCCTGCGAGGCAGTCTTTTGCATGTGCGTATCGTGACGGACTTGCCGGAGAGAATCTAGCCCAGCGCCCTCAGCTCCCGCCGCAGCACCTTGCCCGTCGCCGTCATCGGCAGGCTGTCGGCGAACTGCACGAAGCGCGGATATTCGTGGGCGGCGAGCTGGACCTTGACGAATTCCTGGATCTCGCGCGCCAGGGCATCGCCCGGCGCGTAGCCCGGTCGCAGCACGATCCAGGCCTTGATCGATTCGGTGCGGATCGGGTCGGGGATGCCGACCACCGCCGACATCGCGACCGCCGGATGCTTCATCAGCGTGTGCTCGATCTCGGACGGGCCGACACGATAGCCGGCGGTGGTGATGACGTCGTCCTCGCGGCTGACGTACCAGAAATAGCCGTCCTCATCCTGCGCGCCGAGATCGCCGGTCAGCAGGAATTCGCCGGCATATTTCTTCGCGGTCGCTTCCGGATTGCGCCAGTACTCGATCATGGTGCAGGGGCACGGCTGGCGCACGCCGATGATGCCGCGCTGGCCCCGCGGCAGTTCCGCGCCCTTGTCGTTGACGATGCGGACGTCGAAGCCCGGCGTGGCGCGGCCCATCGAGCCCGGACGGATCGGAAACAGATTGGAATTGCTGCCTATCACGAGGTTGCATTCGGTCTGACCGAACACCTCATGGGCATCGATGCCGAAGGTGTCGCGCACCCAATCCAGCAATTCGCCGCCGAGCGACTCGCCGCCGGTGAAGATGCTGCGCAGCCTGACGCCGGAATTCTTCACATTGGCCTGCCGCATCAGCTTCAGCGCGGTCGGCGGCAGGAACACGTTGCGGATGCCGAGCTCGGCCATCATCTGCATCGCCGCTTGCGGCTCGAACTTGCGGGCGCGGTGACCAACCATCGGAATGCCGTGGTACCAGAATGCGAACAGGCCGTTGATCAGGCCGCCGATCCAGGCCCAGTCGGCCGGCGTCCACATCAGGTCGCCGGGCCGTGGCAGGAAGTTGTGGCACATCTCGACATTGGGCAGATGGCCGAGTACCACGCGATGCGCGTGCAGCGCGCCCTTCGGGTTGCCCGTGGTGCCCGACGTGTAGATGATCAGCGCGGGATCGTCGGCCGAGGTGTCGACGGTCGCGAACTCAGGCGACGCCGACTTGATCGCGCTCCAGAACGGTCTCGTCCCCGCCGGCGTCTTTTCGCCGACGATATAGATGCTCTTCAACTCGGGCAGGCGATCGCGGATTTTCGCGATCTTCTCCCAGCCCGCTTCATCGGTGATCACGGCCTTGGCAGCAGAATTCGACAGGCGGAATTCGAGCGCGTCTTCGCCGAACAGCGCGAACAGCGGGATCGAGATCATCGCTGCGCGAAACGCCGCGAGATGCGCGACCGGCAGTTCGAGCGATTGCGACAGGAACACCGCGACGCGGTCGCCGCGCACCAGTCCGTCGGCGGTCAGCACATTGGCGAAGCGGCGCGAGGCCTCCGCGACCTCGTCGAACGAGGTGCGCGTGGTGCCGCCATCCTCGTCGACATAGACCAGCGCGAGCCGCCCGGTACCGTCGGCATGGCGGTCGCAACAGGCGGTCGCCATGTTGAAGCGCGCGGGAACGTCCCAGCGGAAGTTGCGATAGAGCTCGTCGTAAGTAGCGGCTTCCTTGAGCATGGTGTGTGTTGCTTCCGTCCCTCGTCATGGCCGGGGCTTTCCCCTGCCATCCGCGTTTTGCTGCGGCAGATTGTAGAGACGTCGATGCCCGGGACAAGCCCGGGCTGACGAAGAATGTGATGCCCGGATAAAGAACCCCGGATGGAGCGGTCGCGCGAACGCGCGCCCGATGACAGGCTCCGCGCAATCCGGGGTTCTCATCGAGCGGACGGACTCACCCGGATTTCGCTTCGCTGCATCCGGGCTACGACCATCCTTGAGGAGAAAGCTGTCAGGCGGCCGCCTGCTCCATTGCGACCTCGGCCTTGAGGCTATCGAGGTCGCGATAGATCGATGCGACCGCGAGCACGCGCCCGCCGCGCTTGTAGCGCAGCACGCAATCCCTGCCGGCAATGCTGCCATCCACCGCGATCTCGTCCCACTGCTCGGCATGGCCGACATAGTTGATCGGCACGTCGTAATGCTGGCTCCAGAAGAACGGCACCGCGTCGAACACCTCGCGCTGCCCAAGCATATTCCGCGCGGCGGTCTGGCCCTGGCGCTCCGCCACCACCCAATGCTCGACCCGGATCGCCTCGCCGCTGTGCGGATCGGGCCAGCGCGCGATATCGCCGGCCGCGTAGATGCCGGGAACGCTGGTCTCGAGATAGGCGTCGACTGTCACGCCGCGATCGATCGCGAGCCCGGCCGCTTCCGCCAGCACCAGCCGCGGCTTCACGCCGACACCGACCACGACGAGATCGGCATCGAGCACAGGCCCGCTCTTCAGGCGGGCGCGCTTGCCCTCGATCGCGGCCACCGTGTCGCCGAGGTGGAAGACGACGCCATGCTCTTCGTGCAGCGCGCGGACGAAATCGCCCATCTCAGGCCCGAGCACGCGTTCCATCGGCCGCTGCTCCAGCCCGACCACGTGGACCTCGATTTCCCGCGCGCGGAGCGAGGCCGCCACCTCGAGGCCGATGAAGCTCGCACCGATCACCACCGCGCGGCGCGCTCCGCTGGCCGAGGCGATGATGGCCCGGCAATCGTCGACGGTGCGCAGCACATGAACGTGGGGCTGGTCCGCGCCCGGGATCGGCAGCCGCACCGGCTCCGCGCCGGTCGCCAGCAGCAGCCGGTCATACGGAATCGTTTCGCCGCCGGCGAGCACGACATTGCGGCGGCCGGCGTCGATCGACTTGACCTCGGTCCTGAGTCTCAGATCGATCGCCGCGTCACGATAGAAATCGTCCGGCTTCAGCGGCAGCCAGTCTTCCGGCGCGCTGCCGGCGAGGAAATCCTTGGACAGGTTCGGCCGATCCACCGGCGGCGTGGCCTCGCCGCTCAGCATGACGATGCTGCCGCGATAGTCCTGCCGCCGCAGTATCTCGGCGGCGGCAAACCCTGCCCCGCCGCCGCCGACAATCACAATGCTGCCGGGCGCATCGACCGGACCCTTGACGCGGAATTTCGGCTCCGCGCGCTTCTCGCGCACGATGACGCGATCGCCCTCGCGCTCGACCTTCCAGACCGCGAGCGCGTTGAAGGCGGGCGCGGCGGTCGCTTCACCGGTGCGAATATCGAAGCAGGCGTGATGCCAGGGGCAATGGACGGTCTCGCCCTCAAGGAGGCCTTCGGCGAGCGGACCGTGGTAATGGCTGCAATGCGCGTCGATGGCGAAGATATCCGCCCCCGAGCGCACCAGCAGCACGTCCTCGTCGCCGACATGGCCGAGCAACATCGCGCCCGTGAAGTCGGAGAGTGCAACGCCTTGTGTCAGATCCGGACCGGAAGGAGCTTGCTGGTCGGCCATATCATTCCTCCATCGCCCTGTGGCGCTCTAAACCGCTATGCCGAGGAATTCCTGGCGGGTTAGCGCATTGTCGCGAAAGCAACCCAGCATGCGGCTGGTCACGAGATCGGTATCCGGCTTGTGCACGCCACGGGTCGTCATGCAGTGATGCGACGCCTTGATGATGACGCCCACGCCCTGAGGCTTCAAGACGTCGTTGATGGTGTTGGCGATCTGCGCCGTCATCTTCTCCTGAATCTGCAAACGCCTGGCATAGATGTCGACCACCCGCGCCAGCTTGCTGATGCCGACCACGCGGCCGTTCGGGATGTAGGCAACCCAGGCCTGACCGATAATCGGCGCCATGTGATGCTCGCAATGGCTCTCGAAGCGGATGCCCCGCAGGGCAATCATTTCATCGTAGCCTTCGATCTCCTCGAAGGTCTTTTCCAGGATCTCCGCGGGACGTTGGTCGTAACCCGCAAAGAATTCCTCGAACGAACGCGTCACACGCGCCGGAGTTTCAAGCAGACCATCCCGCTCGGGATCGTCGCCGGTCCAGCGGATGATGGTGCGGACTGCGGCCTCGACTTCGGCCCGGGTCGGCTTGTCGGATTCGGTTTGAGCGGCTCTTGCACGATCCAGCGCATGCACAATCGGGTTCATCGGGGCCTTTCCTTTGCGGAGTCATCGCGAGGTCATGCCCGTCAGATGCTCCGTCAGCAGAAAGGTTCCCGCAATTCGGCCCGCGGCACTTTGCGCCGCAAGCCAGCCGGGACGAACGGCTAGCCCGTCAGCGCCGCCTTGACCAGGCCGCTGGCCTTGCCGAAATCCATCTGGCCGGCGTATTTCGCCTTCAGCGCGCCGATCACCTTGCCCATGTCCTTGATGCCGGCGGCACCCGTCTCGGCGATGATCGCCGAGATCGCGGCCTTCACGTCGTCATCGGACATCTGCTTCGGCAGGTACGCCGAGATCACGGCGATCTCCTCGCGCTCCTGGGCCGCGAGCTCGGCGCGGCCGCCCTTGTCGTAGAGCTCGACCGACTCCTGGCGCTGCTTGATCATCTTCTGCAGCAGGCCGAGCAGGTCGGCATCGGAGAGAGGCGGCTTGCCCTGCCCGCGCGCGTCGATGTCGGCGTTCTTGATGGTCGAATTGACCATGCGCAGCGTGGAGAGCTTGCGCTCGTCCTTTGCCTTCATCGCTTCCTTGACCGCAGTATTGATGTCGTCGCGCAGCATTTCGTTGTCCTTGAACCAGCAATCCCCTCATCTAGGCAGTTTGCACCGGCAGAACAACCTAGTTCCTCAGCCATTCGACCAGCGCATCGGCGCAGGCCTGCGGCTGTTCCAGCTGCGGCAGGTGACCGCAATTGGCGAGCACCACAAGTTTTGCGCCGGGAATGCCGTTGGCCATCTCCTCCGACAGCGAATTCGGAACGGTGTTGTCGGTATCCGACGTCAGCACCAAGGTCGGGCACTTGATCCAGGCCATGCTCGGCCGCGAATCCGGCCGGCTGAGCACCGCGTTCTGCTGGCGGATGAAGGCCTCGGCGCCGACGTCCTCGCTCATGTCGTCGACGATCCGGCGCAGGCTTGCATCGCCCTGCCGCGACGGATGCACGAAGCCCGGAAACAGCTCATCGACCACGCTGCGATATTGGCCGCTTCTGGCACGCTCGATCATGCCGCGGCGACGCGCGGTCGCTTCCGGCGTATCGGCCCGCGCCTGGGTGCTCATCAGCGCCAGCTTCGCAACCCGGTCCGGCGCCTGCCGCATGATCTCGAAGGCGATGTAGCCGCCCATCGAGTGCCCGGCGAGCGCAAAGCGCGGCGGCGCCTCGGCCAGGATCCGGCGGGCGATGGCCCCCATATTGTCGTCCCTGACATGGTTGGCGACCGTCACCGGCCCGCATCGCCACAGCGCCGGGATGACGGGGGCGAAAATCCGCGGCGAGCAGATGAGGCCCGGGACGAGCAGGATCGGCATCGTATTATCCATGCGGGAGCTCCGGACGGGTCATTTTCGGCAAGCAAACGGCCGCTTCAGGGAACTTTAGATTAAAAGGCCGTTCGGGCCTGTCAAATCGGCCGGTATTGCCGTGTGAATCCGTGCCCTTTCGCTTTGACGCCGCAGGGTGCGGCGTCTATTTAAAGGGCTCATGACAATATCCGAAAACGCTCCCGCCTGGCCGGACCATAAACCGACCGCGCTCCTTGTGCTCGCCGATGGTACCGTGCTGGAAGGCTTCGGTCTCGGCGCGGAAGGCCACGCCGTCGGCGAGGTCTGCTTCAACACCGCGATGACCGGCTATGAGGAGATCCTCACCGATCCGTCCTATGCCGGCCAGATCATCACCTTCACCTTCCCGCATATCGGCAATGTCGGTACCAACGAGGAAGACATCGAGACGGTGAACATGGCGGCGACGCCCGGCGCGCGCGGCGTGATCCTGCGCTCGGCGATATCAGATCCCTCGAATTACCGCGCCACCCGCCATCTCGACCTGTGGTTGAAGGCGCGCGGCATCATCGGCCTCTCCGGCATCGACACCCGCGCGCTGACCGCGCTGATCCGCTCCAAGGGCATGCCCAATGCGGTGATCGTGCACGCCAGAAACGGCGAGTTCGACCTGCACGGCCTGAAGGAAGAAGCCCGCGAATGGCCCGGCCTCGAGGGCATGGACCTGGTGCCGATGGTCACCTCCGGCCAGCGCTTCACCTGGGACGAGACGCCCTGGGTGTGGGGCAACGGTTTCGGCCAGCAGACCGCGCCGGAATTCAACGTGGTCGCGATCGATTACGGCATCAAGCGCAACATCCTGCGCCTGCTCGCCGGCGTCGGCGCCAAGGTGACCGTGGTGCCGGCGACGACCGCCGCCGAAGACATCCTGGCGATGAAGCCGGACGGCGTATTCCTGTCGAACGGCCCCGGCGATCCCGCCGCGACCGGCAAATATGCCGTGCCCGTGATCCAGAAGGTGATCGCTTCGGGAACGCCGACCTTCGGCATCTGCCTCGGCCATCAGATGCTTGGCCTTGCCGTCGGGGCCAAGACCATGAAGATGCATCAGGGCCATCACGGCGCCAACCATCCGGTCAAGGACGAGACCACCGGCAAGGTCGAGATCACCTCGATGAACCACGGCTTTGCCGTGGACCAGGCGACGCTGCCGAAAGGTGCGACCCAGACCCATATCTCGCTGTTCGACGGCTCCAATTGCGGCATTGCACTTGAGGGCAAGCCGGTGTTCTCGGTGCAGTACCACCCGGAAGCCTCGCCCGGCCCGCGCGACTCGCACTACCTGTTCCAGCGCTTTGCCGATCTGATGCGGAAGAACAAGCGCGCGGCTTAGAGCCCGATCGTCATTGCCGGGCTTGCCGCCTCCGCCAAAGGCTTCGGCGCGCCCGGGACCATTGGCCTCGTCGGAGCCTCGGCGTAGACGGGACCCGGCAATCCATCCCTTGAAGAAGATGGATGCCCGGATCAAGTCCGGGCATGACGGCTATTGCGCGCGGCTGGCACCGACAGCAGCAATGCGTCTTCGCATCACATCACGGGAAATCTCGACATGACCGCCCCCGCCACTCCGAAGCCCGTCTACGGCGTCTCCTCGATGGCGGTGATGGCCTCGATGCCGGGGCTCGACTTGGTGCGCGGCATCTTCGCCCGAACCCTGCCGGAGCCGCCGATCATGGAGAATGTCGAGCCGTTCGACTGCTCCGCCGAGACCGGCCATGTGGTGATCCACAGCATCCCGGGCCTCCGCCACTACAACCCGATCGGCTCGGTGCATGGCGGCTACGCCGCGATCCTCTTGGATTCCGCGATGGGGCTTGCGGTGCAGACCACGCTGCCGCAGGGCTTTGGCTACACCACGCTGGAGTTCAAGATCTCCTTCGTCCGCGGCATGAGCCAGGACACCGGCAAAATCTGCACCGAGGGCCACGTGCTCAACGCCGGGCGCCGGGTTGCGACCGCGGAAGCGCGGATTACCGACGGCAAGGGCAAGCTGCTCGCGCATGCCACCACGACCTGCCTGGTGTTCGAGCTGTCCAAGAATACCTGAGGGCAAGCGCGTCTTGGCGCCAGATCTTGGCGCATTGGAGCCATGACGAAGCGCGCTGGATCGCGGCCTGCGCTCTGTGATTGAGTTTCCCTGTCCGAGATCAGGCAAACATGATCCGGCCTGGAAAGGGAACGCCGATGATTTCAGCGCATTCAGACATGACCATCCGCGACATCCGCGTGACGATGCTGCGGCTGCCCTGGGCCGACGATCCCTGGCTGAAAGGCGCGGCGCTCGGCGCGACGCGCGACATTCTGATCTGCGACGTCGAGACGTCCGGCGGTGTCACCGGCATGGGCTATCTGTTCGTATTCAAGCCGGCGATGAAGTCGATCGCGGCCTGTCTCGACGAGTGCATCATCCCGCGCGTCATCGGCAAGGACGCCACCGCGATCGAGGCGATCTGGCGCGATCTGTGGACGGCGACGACGACCTATGGCCGCGGCGGCATCGCCGCGATGGCCATGTCGGCGCTCGACATCGCACTGTGGGACGCGGTGGGGAAACGGGCCGGCCTGCCGCTGCACCGGCTGTGGGGGCACTATCGCTCGGAAATCCCGATCTATGGTTCCGGCTGCTTCCGGGGCGCCGGCGGCGACGGGATGATCGAGAAGGCGCTGCATTTCGTGAAGCAGGGCTACAAGGCGATCAAGATGCAGGTCGCGCACGTCCACACGCCGGCGCAGGACCTCGACAATGTGCGCCGCATGCGCGAGACGCTCGGGCCCGACATCGACATCATGATCGACGTCAACATGGGCTGGAGCGCCGATGTCGCGATCGAGATGGGACGCAAGTTCGAGAAGTACGATATCTACTGGCTCGAGGAGCCGGTGCCGGCCGATGATTTCGCCGGTTACCAGCGGATCGCGGCGGCGCTCGACATGCGCGTCGTCGGCGGCGAGACGCATTTCACGCGCTACGATCTGCGGCCGTTCTTTCTCAATCCCTGCCTGCCGATCCTGCAACCCGACCCGATGCGCGGCGGCATGACCGACCTGCGCAAGATCGCGGCGCTTGCGGACACGTTCGGCATCACCATCGCGCCGCATCTGTTTCCCGAACTCAATGTGCACCTCTTGGCTTCGATTCCGAACGGCATCTGGTGTGAGAACATGGCGCTGATCGACGATCTCTGGGTCGACCCGCCCGAGATCGCCAACGGCATGATCACCGCGCCGGAGCGGCCCGGGCACGGGCTCAGGTTCAGGGAAGACGTGTTGAAGTTCAAAATCTAGCTGGAACGGTTTGCGGACCGACGCTTTGTTGGTCTGGAGACCACCTCACAGCGCTGGAGAGCCACCATGTCGGTCGTCCGTGCCGATATCGAGCCCCTGGCCATCGTCTTCCGGGACGACGGCCTGGTGCCGAACAACCCGATGCCGTTCCTGGTCTACAAGGCCGCCGTCGACGTCAGCAGCAATCCCGAGGCCAGCATCGAGCAGCTGTTCGGCAAGAATGGCTGGGGCGCGATGTGGCGCAACGGCGTCTACGACTTCGCGCATTACCACGCCACCGTGCACGAGGTGCTGGGCGTCGCCCGTGGTCGCGCGCGCGTGCAGTTTGGCGGCGAGCGCGGGCAAGCACTCGAGATCGCGGCCGGCGACGTCGCGATCCTGCCCGCCGGCACCGGGCATCAATGCCTGTCGGCGAGCGACGATTTCTGCGTGGTCGGCGCCTATCCGCCGGGCCCCCCGATGGATCTGCAGCGGCCGACGCCGGAGAACCACGCCAGGGCGCTGAAGACGATCCCGCTGGTCGCGATCCCCGCGACCGATCCGGTGATGGGCAAGGACGGGCCGCTGGTGCGGCTGTGGAAGCGCTAGGATTCAAGATTGTCGAACGGACTGTGCTTCGTTCTCCCCCTTGGGGAAGGTGACGGGATACAGGCAACCTAAATTGATTATCCGTAGCCCAATCGTTATGCGTGGGGCTCTTTTTGCGCGCTCAACGGATTCCCGAAACTATGCGGGCGCAGAGAATGCCCGTGATCACGGAAGGCCGCTGACGATTCGGCCTGTCGCCATATTGAGCGCTACTCGCTCCCGCTTCCTGCTCGTGCTAGAGTGCCACGCGTGGAGGTAGTGCAGCCCTTTTCAACGTTAAGCCTGCCGGCATCACTTTTCAAAGAACCTTGATTTAAGTCAGCATCGCTGCGGCGATTTATGCCGCCAATGACACCTTAAAGCGCGCGATTCATCTGCGGGAGTGACAGAGCTTCCGCGTCCGCTGCTGCTCTTTTTGCAGGAGCAATGGAGGTCATACACATTACCTGACGGCATCAGATGCTCCGCGCTTCCCACAAGCAACCGCAACAGAGATCAGGAGAGGAGAATTCGACATGTTTCGAGGAATTCTGACGCTGACATTGTCGCTCTGCATTGGCGCGGCTACCGCGCCTGCAGCGCTGGCCCAGACGGCGCCGGCAATCAACGAGCAGGAGGCACACGCGATCGCGGTGGACGCCTATATTTACTTCTACCCACTCCTGACGATGGACATCACGCGAAAGCAGTTCACCAACGTCGAGCCCGGCAAAGAGAACTTCAAGGGCCCGATGAACACCTTCGTCAACATCCCCGAATACCCGCCGGCGAATTTCAAGGGCGTGGTGCGGTCCAACTTCGATACGCTCTATTCCGTTTCATGGCTGGACATGACCAAGGAGCCGGTTGTCGTCTCCGTTCCCGATACCGATGGACGCTTCTATTTGCTGCCCATGCTGGACATGTGGTCGGATGTGTTCGCCTCGCCCGGCTGGCGCACCACGGGCACCAAAGCGGGGACCTTTCTGGTGACGGCTCCGGGATGGCGGCCTGATCTGCGCGACAGGTTTGCGGAGGAGTTCAAGCTTCCGAAGGATACCCAGCGCATCGACGCGCCGACGCCTTACGTCTGGGTCATTGGCCGCACCAAGACGGACGGCCCGCCGGACTACGATGCGGTCCACAAGATCCAGGCCGGCTACAAGGTCACGCCTCTTTCCGAGTTCGGCAAGACTCAGAAGCCGACCGAGGTCAGGATCGATCCCAGCGTCGACATGAAGACGGCGCCCAAGGTGCAGGTCGATACCATGTCGGCCGGCGTCTACTTCGCGCAGGCCGCCGAGCTGCTCAAGCTTCACCCGCCGCACATCACCGATGAACCAATCATCGCGCAGATGAAGAGGATCGGCATCGAGCCCGGCAAGAGCTTCGAAATCAGCAAGGTGGACCCGGTGCTGCAACGGGCGCTGGAGACGGCGCCGCAGGACGGGCAGAAGCTGATGGCATGGAAGGTGCCGACGCTGGCGCGCGTTGTGAATGGCTGGTCGATGAACACCGACACGATGGGCGTTTACGGCAACTACTATTTGAAGCGTGCTATCGTCGCGCAGGTCGGGCTTGGCGCCAACCTGCCGGAGGACGCCATTTATCCGCTCAATCTCTCCGACAGTACCGGCAAACCGCTCGACGGCGCTAACAAGTATACGATCACGTTCGACAAGGGCGCCGCCCCGCCGGTCAATGCCTTCTGGTCGATCACGCTCTACGACCAGGAAGGATTCCAGGTCGGTAACGCGCTGAACCGCTTCGCTGTCTCCAGCTGGATGCCGTTCAAATACAACCCGGACGGCTCGCTCGATCTCTACTTCCAGAACGAAAGTCCGGGCGCGGACAAACAAGCCAACTGGCTCCCGGCGCCGAAGGGCGCCTTCAACCTGACCATGCGCCTTTACGGTCCGAAATCGGAGGCGCTGACCGGAAAGTGGAATCCTCCGCCGATCGTGCGATTGGAGACAGCGGTGGGTCTGTCAGCTCAGTAGGCTTCAACCGCACTGACCGCAGCCGGGCGGCCAGACCGCAAGCTTCGCGAAGCAGTCCGGAGCAAAGCAGCTCTGGATTGCTGCCTCGCGGGTGCGGGCGCGCAGCTTACGCCGCGTTGCTGCCTTCCTGGCGGCTTGCCTCGAACAAGAACCAGGTGCGGCGCTCGGTTTCGTCGATGAAGGTTTCGAGCAGGCCTGCGGTGCCGGAGTCCTCCTGGTCGTCAGCCAGCTTGTGCGCCTTGCGCATCGCAGCCGCCATGTGCTTGTTGTCTTCCATCAACTCGCGCAGCATTTCGCGCGGCGGCACATAATCGTCGTCATTGTCCTTGATGGTCTGATGCTTGGCGATATCGCCGATCGACTTCAGCGTCGCGCCGCCAAGCTTGCGCACCCGCTCGGCGAGCTGGTCGGTGGTCGCGAAGATCGCCTCCGACTGCTCGTCCAGCAACAAATGGTAATCATGGAAATGCCGGCCGCTGACGTGCCAATGGAAATTCTTGGTTTTCAAATAGAGCGCGAAGGCGTCGGCCAGAAGCGTGTTGAGCGAGGCCGAGATCGTGTCCACCGCAGCCTGCGGCAGGTCGCTCGGCGTGTCGAGATCGGGCGAGATC
This sequence comes from Bradyrhizobium sp. BRP56, assembly GCF_020194035.1. NCBI lineage: Bacteria > Pseudomonadati > Pseudomonadota > Alphaproteobacteria > Hyphomicrobiales > Nitrobacteraceae > Bradyrhizobium > Bradyrhizobium sp. BRP56. Next base: position 13,535 of record NZ_JADYVV010000007.1, on the reverse strand, counting down.
TTGTCAGTCTTGGCTTTGCTCACGTTGGACCTTCCTGTTAGGAACCCGTATTTCGGCGCATTGAACATTGGCCGCCGGACCGCTAACGCATCATCAGCCCACCCGTTCCTGAGGCCAGGAACCCGTTCTGCCGGATACCAAACGCGATGGATGAATGGATCGATTATTACGATTCCACGCATACGATCTATGCGAGCCGACTGCACCGTGACCTGCATTTCCAGATCATCGCAAACGACATCATCGGCTACATCGCTTCGCCGGATGCCGTAGTGCTCGACTATGCCTGCGGCGAGGCGCTGTCGGCGGCGAAGGTCGCCAATGCCTGCGCCCAGCTCTATCTGGCGGAGCCGGCGCCCGGCGTACGCGGCCGTCTGGTCGCGCGCTTTGCGCCCGACACCCGAATCCGTGTCCGCTCGCTCGATGACCTGAAGCACATGGACGCGGACTCGATCGACCTCGTGGTGATGAACTCGGTGGCGCAATACATGACGCCGCAGGAGCTCGATTCCGCGTTCGACGTGATCCACCGCCTGCTGAAGCCCTCGGGCCGGTTCGTGCTCGGCGATATCCTGCGGCCCGAAGTCGGGATGGCGAGGGACGTCGCGGCCCTGCTGCGCTTTGCGGCGACCCACGGTTTCCTGCGCGATGCGCTGGTCGGGCTGGCTTCAACCGCGCTGTCCGACTACCGCCAGCTGCGCACCCGGATCGGACTGCAGCGCTACCGCGAGGACGAGATGATCGCCAAGCTCGGCGCCGCGGGGTTCAGCGCCCGACGCGCGCCGCGCAACATCGGGCACAATCCGTGGCGGATGACGTTCGTGGCGCACCACTGATCCTGGGTTGCGCCAGCTATTAACGTTACCCACCAGTAAACGTGGCGGCCTCTGAAATAATCAGCAATGATCCACTCGGCCCGGTGGCGGAAGCTTCGACGCGGCAGTGGTGCAACACTGTTTATCCTGGTTCAAATCCAGGCCGGGCCTCCAGCCTTCGCTGCTGACGCAGCTTCGGCTCGGCAGGCCTTCTCGTAGCGAAGGCTGCCGCGGCGTAGCCCGCAGGGCGAAGCCGGGCCGTTAGCCCCTCCCAATCCCTCACCCCCCAACCGGGCATACGCCGAATGCGGATTTTCCCCCAGAATCGCGGTTGATTGCGCGCTTTTGGGGGTTTCGCGGGTGCGGAAACTGGTCTAAAGACCACCCGCGCGCGAGGGATCGCGCTTCCGGCGCTGCAACATGTAGCGCATGGCTCGAGGGACGCGCGGGAAGCGCGCCCTTTTTTTGTGCCTAAATTCCAGTCCGCGAGAGCCGATGCCCAAAAGAACCGACATCTCCACCATCCTGATCATCGGCGCCGGTCCCATCGTGATCGGCCAAGCCTGCGAGTTCGACTATTCCGGCACGCAGGCCTGCAAGACGCTCAAGGAAGAGGGCTATCGGATCGTCCTGGTCAATTCCAACCCGGCGACGATCATGACCGACCCGGAGCTGGCGGATGCGACCTATATCGAGCCGATCACGCCCGAAATCGTCGCCAAGATCATCGAAAAGGAACGCCACGTCGTGCCCGGCGGCTTCGCGCTGCTGCCGACCATGGGCGGCCAGACCGCGCTGAACTGCGCGCTGTCGCTGCGCAAGCAGGGTACGCTGGAGAAGTTCGACGTCGAGATGATCGGCGCCACCGCCGACGCCATCGACAAGGCCGAAGACCGCCAGCTGTTCCGCGACGCCATGGAGAAGATCGGGCTGCAGACGCCGAGGTCGCGGCTCGCCAATGCGTCGGCGCTGAAGAAGTCCGACCGCGACAAGTACCTCGCCGATCAGGCCAAGCTGTCCGGCCCCGAGCTCGAAGCGTTCGAACGACAGTGGGAAGGCGGCGAGAACGAGCGGCGCAAGCGCTACCAGCAGCAGGCCTTGGCCGAAGCGCTGATGGCGCTGTCAGACATCGGCCTGCCCGCGATCATCCGCCCCTCCTTCACGCTCGGCGGCACCGGCGGCGGCATCGCCTACAACAAGGAAGAATATCTCGACATCATCGAGCGCGGGCTCGACGCCTCGCCGACCAACGAGGTGCTGATCGAGGAATCCGTTCTCGGCTGGAAAGAGTTCGAGATGGAGGTGGTGCGCGACAAGAAGGACAATTGCATCATCATCTGCTCGATCGAGAACGTCGATCCGATGGGCGTGCACACCGGCGATTCGATCACGGTGGCGCCGGCGCTGACGCTCACCGACAAGGAATACCAGATCATGCGCGACGCATCGATTGCGGTGCTGCGCGAGATCGGGGTCGAGACCGGCGGCTCCAACGTGCAGTTCGGCATCAATCCGGACGACGGCCGCATGGTCGTGATCGAGATGAATCCGCGAGTTTCTCGTTCTTCGGCATTGGCTTCGAAGGCCACGGGCTTCCCAATCGCCAAGGTCGCCGCCAAGCTTGCGATCGGCTACACGCTCGACGAGATCGCCAACGACATCACCGGCGGCGCGACGCCGGCCTCGTTCGAGCCGACGATCGACTACGTCGTCACCAAGATTCCGCGCTTTGCGTTCGAGAAGTTCCCCGGCGCCTCCTCCACGCTGACCACCTCGATGAAGTCGGTCGGCGAGGTGATGGCGATCGGCCGCACTTTCCAGGAGAGCCTGCAGAAGGCCCTGCGCGGGCTCGAGACCGGGCTGACCGGCCTCGACGAGATCGACATCGAAGGCCTCGGCCGCAGCGACGACAAGAACGCGATCCGCGCGGCGCTCGGCACGCCGACGCCGAACCGCCTGCTGCAGGTCGCGCAGGCGATGCGGCTCGGCTGGTCCAACGAGGATATCTTCAATTCCTGCAAGATCGATCCCTGGTTCCTCGCGGAGCTGCGCGCCATCGTCGAGATGGAAGGCAAGATCCGCAGCAGCGGCCTGCCGACCAATGCGTTCGCGATGCGGATGCTGAAGGCGATGGGCTTCTCGGACGCGCGGCTCGCCGTGCTCACGGAGACCACCGAGGCCGACGTCACCGCCAAGCGCCACGCGCTCGGGGTGCGCCCGGTATTCAAGCGCATCGACACCTGCGCGGCGGAGTTCGCGTCGCCGACCGCCTACATGTATTCGACCTATGAGCGGCCGTTCGCCGGCGAATTTGCCGACGAGAGCGCGCCGTCGGACCGCAAGAAGGTGATCATCCTCGGCGGCGGGCCGAACCGCATCGGCCAGGGCATCGAGTTCGACTATTGCTGCTGCCACGCCTGCTTCGCGCTCGAGGACGCCGGCTACGAGACCATCATGGTCAACTGCAATCCGGAAACGGTATCGACCGACTACGACACCGCCGACCGGCTGTATTTCGAGCCGCTGACCGCCGAGGACGTGCTCGAGATCATCGCGACCGAGCGCAAGAACGGCACGCTGCACGGCGTGATCGTGCAGTTCGGCGGCCAGACCCCGCTGAAGCTTGCCCGCGCGCTCGAAGCCGCCGAAGTGCCGATCCTCGGCACCTCGCCCGACGCGATCGACCTCGCCGAGGACCGCGACCGTTTCAAGCGCGTGCTCGACAAGCTGCGTCTCAAGCAGCCGAAGAACGGCATCGCCTATTCGGTCGAGCAGGCCCGCCTGGTCGCCGCCGATCTCGACCTGCCGCTGGTGGTGCGTCCATCCTACGTGCTCGGCGGCCGCGCGATGCAGATCATCCGCGAGGAGAACCAGCTCAACGACTACCTGCTGGGAACGCTGCCCGAGCTGGTGCCCGCCGACATCAAGGCGCGCTACCCGAACGACAAGACCGGGCAGATCAACACCGTGCTCGGCAAGAACCCGCTGCTGTTCGACCGCTATCTGTCCGACGCGACCGAAGTCGACGTCGACTGCCTCTGCGACGGCAAGGACACCTTCATCGTCGGCATCATGGAGCACATCGAGGAAGCCGGCATCCATTCCGGCGACTCCGCCTGCTCGCTGCCGCCGCATTCGCTCGACGCCAAGACCATCGAGGAGCTGGAGCGGCAGACCCGCGAGCTCGCGCTCGGGCTCGACGTGGTCGGCCTGATGAACGTGCAATACGCCATCAAGGACGGCGAGATCTACGTGCTCGAGGTCAACCCGCGCGCATCCCGCACCGTGCCGTTCGTCGCCAAGGTGATCGGCACGCCGGTCGCCAAGATCGCGGCGCGGATCATGGCCGGCGAAAAGCTCGCCGACTTCAAGCTGAAGAAGAAGAAGCTCGGCCATGTCGGCGTGAAGGAATCGGTATTCCCGTTCGCGCGCTTCCCCGGCGTCGACACCGTGCTCGGACCGGAGATGCGTTCGACCGGCGAAGTGATGGGCATCGACCGCTCCTTCGAGGTCGCGTTCGCGAAGAGCCAGCTCGGCGGCGGCACGCGCGTGCCGCGGCAGGGCACGGTGTTCGTTTCGGTGCGCGGCGACGACAAGATGCGCATCGCGGATGCGGTGCGGCTGTTGCACTCGCTCGGCTTCAAGGTGATGGCAACCTCGGGCACGCAGCGTTACCTCAGCGACAACGGCGTGCCGACGGAAAAGGTGAACAAGGTGCTCGAAGGCCGTCCGCACATCGTCGACGCCATCACCAATGGCGACGTCCAGCTGGTCTTCAATACCACCGAAGGTCCGCAGGCGCTGGCCGACAGCCGCTCGCTGCGGCGGGCTGCCCTCTTGCATAAAGTGCCATATTACACCACTCTTTCGGGCGCGGTGGCGGCCGCACGGGGAATCCGGGCCTATCGGGCCGGGGACCTTGAGGTCCGCACGCTTCAGAGTTACTTTTCCGAAAGCTGACCGCTGCCCGGGCTGAAGGCCCGAAGCGGTCAATTAGCCGAATGGCTGGAACTCACCGCGCGATTGGATGTTGTCACGGCCCTTAGCGGGGCCGAATATCACTGGGCTTCCGGGCGCGTTGGCGCCCTGATTCCTGCGTTAGCTGAACTGGATATTCGTGCACGGCCGCCGGGCGCGCGCGATGAAGGACGAAGATGATGGATAAGGTTCCGATGACCGCGGGCGGATACGCCGCGCTGACGGACGAGTTGAAGCATCGCCAATCGGTGGATCGTCCGCGCATCATCGAACACATCGCGGAAGCGCGCTCGCACGGCGACCTCTCGGAGAACGCCGAGTATCACGCCGCCAAGGAAGAGCAGTCGCACAACGAGGGCCGCATCGCCGAGCTCGAGGACAAGCTCGCGCGCGCCGACATCATCGACATTTCGAAACTGTCGGGCGACACCATCAAGTTCGGCGCGACCGTGACGCTGATCGATGAGGACACCGAGAAGAAGGCGGTGTGGCAGATCGTCGGCGAAGTCGAGGCCGACGCCAAGAAGGGCCGCATCTCCATCACCTCGCCGCTCGCGCGCGCGCTGATCGGCAAGAAGAAGGGGACCACCGTCGAGGTGATGGCGCCGGGCGGCGCCAAGGCCTACGAGATCACCAAGGTCGAGTGGCGGTAGTTACCTTCACGTGACTGGTGCAGAAAAGCCGCGTCCCGCACGCGGCTTTTTTTATGCCCCGCGTTTCTCCCCGGTCTGACAGCAATGTGAATGGAGAGCCACTGCACGCCATGCCAGTGAGGCCGTGACATGTTTATGCAGTATAATCATGTCGGGGGACGGAGTTCGGGCTGACGATCGCGTCGCAACACGCATCGCTGCGCGTCACCGTGTCACTGCCGCGTTCTCTCGCAACTGCCATCGCGCGAGGAATGATTCCAGGCGCAAGGTGTTGACATCACACTCCGGTGGCGGACACCGTGTGTTTCTGCATCTTGCAACGTTCCAGTGTGTCAAACAGGGGGTAAATGACAATGGACCAGATGTTCTCCAAGCTCCAGCCGGTGGCGCTCAGCCTGTTCCGGTTCATCACCGGACTGCTGCTGTTTCAGTTCGGCGTTGCCAAAATTTTCAAATTCCCACCCGGGACAATGTTCGAGAAGGTCGAACTGTTCTCATTGATCGGCGCGGCCGGCGCACTCGAATTGGTGCTCGGCGGGCTCCTGATGATTGGCCTCTTCTCGCGGATCGTGGCCTTCATCCTGGCGGGTGAAATGGCCTTCGCTTACTTCATCGGCCATTTCCCAAAAGGGTTCTACCCGCTGCTCAATAACGGCAGTCTGGCGATCGCGTTCTGCTTCGCCTGCCTCTACCTCGCAACCTCGGGTCCGGGTCCGATCAGCGTCGACGCTGCGATGGGGAAGAGGTAACAGCGCTAGGCGCTTCCCACTCCTTGATGACGTCATTCCGGGATGGCGCGTTAGCGCCAGACCCGGAATGACGCGCACGGCGCTCTAGCCGACCGCCTTCAATCCCAGCGGCACCGCGGCCTCATATTTCGAATTGTGCAGCACCAGTGACGTCCTGACGTTGCGCACATGCGGCGCCGCCGTCAGGTGGGTGACGAAATCCTGGAACGTCGCCATGTCGGGCGCGACGCATTTGAGGATGAAGTCGACTTCGCCCGACAGCATCCAGCATTCCCGCACCAGCGGCTCGGCGCGCACGAAATTCTCGAAGGCGCGGAGATCGGCGTCGGCCTGGCTCGACAGATGCACCGAGGCGAACACCGTGACGTCGTAGCCGAGGCGGCGCGGATCGAGCAGGCCGCGGTATCCCTGGATGTAGCCTTCCTCCTCCAGCGCCCTGACCCTGCGCAGGCAGGGCGGCGGCGAGATACCGACGCGTTTGGCCAGTTCCACATTGGTGATTCGGCCATCGGCCTGGATCTCGGCGAGGATTTTGAGGTCGATCTCGTCAAGGTTCTTCGACACGCGACTACAGTTCCCTAGGGGTTTTGGAAGGCTTGGCGGATCCGCCGGCAACTCTCATAGCGCAGCCCGCTGGCACTGCGCAATTTTATTGCGCGTGCAGCGCACGATTTCGCGAATGTGACTTCAGTTCCGGGGAAAAATCGCTGCCATGGATTGCAAATCTTGCATAGCTTCCCAGATATCTTAGACTTGGATTTGACACTTTCAGCACCGCCGTGACCTGCTTCCGGGGTGCTTCCCACACAAGTCCCCGTCAAAGTCCCCAGAAGAGAGGGATCAGCTAATGCCCGCGCCTGTCCACGCCAAGGTCGTCATCATCGGGTCCGGCCCCGCCGGCTACACCGCAGCGATCTACGCGGCACGCGCGATGCTCGAGCCGGTGCTGATCCAGGGCATCCAGCCGGGCGGACAGCTCACCATCACCACCGACGTCGAGAACTATCCCGGCTTCGCCGATGTGATCCAGGGCCCCTGGCTGATGGAGCAGATGGAGAAGCAGGCGGCCCATGTCGGCACCAAGATCGTTACCGATCACGTCAACAAGCTGGAACTCGGCCAGCGCCCGTTTCGCCTGACCTGCGATTCCGGCGACGTCTATCTTGCCGAGACCGTGATCCTGGCCACCGGCGCTCAGGCGCGCTGGCTCGGCCTGCCCTCGGAAGAGAAGTTCCAGGGCGGCGGCGTGTCGGCATGCGCGACCTGCGACGGCTTCTTCTACCGCGGCAAGGACGTCGTGGTGGTCGGCGGCGGCAACACCGCGGTCGAGGAAGCGCTGTACCTGACCAATCACGCCTCCCAGGTCACCATCGTGCATCGCCGCGGTCATTTCCGCGCCGAGCGCATCCTGCAGGAACGGCTGTTCAAGCATCCCAAGATCAAGGTGGTGTGGGATTCGGCGATCGACGAGATCTGCGGATCGGAGAACCCGAACAAGGTCACCCATGTGCGGCTGAAGAACGTCAAGACCGGCGCGCACACGAACCTCAAAACCGACGGCGTCTTCATCGCGATCGGCCATGCGCCGGCGACGGAGCTCGTCAAAGGCCAGATCAAGCTGAAGCCGTCGGGCTATGTCGAGGTTGCGCCGAACTCCACCGCGACCTCGATGCCCGGCCTGTTCGCCGCGGGCGACGTGGCGGATGAAACCTTCCGGCAGGCGGTCACCGCCGCCGGCCTCGGCTGCATGGCTGCGCTCGAGGCGGAACGCTTCCTGGCTCTTCGCGCGAGCGATCGCGCAGCGGCGGAATAATCATGGCACGATCTCGCGACGGATTTACGGATATGGATTGGGACAAGCTGAAGGTCTTTCACGCAGCGGCGGAGGCGGGCAGCTTCACGCATGCCGGCGAACAGCTTGGCCTGTCGCAATCGGCGGTCTCCCGCCAGGTCAGCGCGCTGGAGCAGGAGCTCTCGGTGTCGCTGTTTCACCGCCACGCCCGCGGCTTGATCCTCACCGAACAGGGCGACCTCCTGTTCCGCACCGCGCATGACGTGTTCATGCAGCTGCAGGCGGCCCGCGCAAAGCTCACCGACAGCCGCGAGCGGCCGAGCGGCGACCTCAAGATCACGACGCCGCCGGCGCTCGGCATCAACTGGCTGATCCCGCGGCTCGACGAGTTCACCGCGCTCTATCCCGACATCCGGATTTCGCTGATCGTCACCGACGAGGATCTCGACCTCTCGATGCGCGAGGCCGACGTCGCGATCCGCACCCGCAAGCCGACCCAGCCGGACCTGATCCAGCGCAAGCTGTTCTCGATCGGCTTCCATGCCTACTGCTCGCCGGAATACATCAAGCGCTTCGGCACGCCGCGCACGCTCGATGATCTCGACTCGCACCGCATCATCATGCTCGGCGACTCGCAGGTGCCGGCGCATCTGCAGAACCGCAGCTGGCTGATCGATGCCGGCCGCAACGGCTCCGGTCCGCGCGAGCCCTACTTCAAGGTCAACAACATCCTCGGTCTCGTGCGCGCCTGCCAGCAGGGCCTCGGCATCGCCGCGCTGCCGGACTATCTGGTCGAACAGAACAACCTCGTGCAGCTGTTCGGCGAGTCCGACTCGATCGCGCTCGACACCTACTTCGTCTATCCGGAAGAGCTGAAGACGGTGGCCCGGGTGCAGGTGTTCCGCGACTTCGTGGTCAGCAAGGCGCAGCGCTGGCCATCGTGATTAAGCCGCCCTTATAGGGCTGGTTTATAGGGATATCCGTGCTGCCCCCAGTCTCCGCATGACTGACATGCGACCTGGATAGTTGCTGCAAGCCGTCGATGGGGATCATAGTGCTTACACGCTGAGCGTTCGCGTCGCGCATATGTCCCCCTCCTCCAGTGGCGCGGAAGTTCAGTAATCCCTCTTGGAAGGTGATTGTGTCGGCCTCACGTGGCCAATACCTTAAGCCGGGCTCACTCGAGCCCGGCTTTTTTTCATCGCAGTGCCTCTTCACCTCCACGTCATGCGCAAAACGCGCCGCACGCGCCGGTCAGCATGTGCATTGACAACAACCTCGCAGCGCAGCATCATTATCCCATGATCACGACTTCGTGCGCCGTTCTGTCGTCGAAAAAAGCTCCCCTCCCGGGGACACGAGATCGCGCGCGATAAGATCACCTTCGCATTCAGACCGATCCCGAAACCCCGCCGCCTGGACGGGGTTTTTTGTTGGTCCCGTCTCCGGCTTGCCTTCTTAAGGAGATGGAACATGACCGATCTACATCAGCAATTGCAGGGCCTCTGGCTGCCTTTGATCACGCCATTCCGTAACGGCGAGCTCGACGTCACGTCGCTGCGGCGTCTCGTACGGCACTACGCCAATGGCCCCGTCGACGGGTTCATTCTCGGCGCAACCTCCGGCGAGGGCATGGCGCTCAGCGTGGACGAACTGGAGGGGCTGGTGAGCGTCGTGCTCGACGAGCTCAGTGCCAGCTCCCGCCATTTGCCGGTCTGTCTCGGGCTCTCCGGCGCCTCGACCGCCCGGATGAAGGAAGCGCTGGATGATACGGCCGACTGGCCGATCAACGGCTATCTGATCGCCAGCCCCTATTACATCAGGCCCTCGCAACGCGGGCTCGCGCAGCACTTCAACGCGCTCGCCGATCACGCGTCGTGGCCGATCGTGCTTTACAACATCCCCTATCGCACGGCGGTGAACCTGACCAACGAGACGCTGCTGGCGCTCGCGGACCATCCGAACATCGCCGGCATGAAGGATTGCTGCGCCGACCGCGCGCAGTCGATCGACTTCCTCAACCGCCGGCCGGCCGGCTTTCGCGTGCTGACCGGCGAGGACGCGCAAACCTTCGATGCGCTCTCGGACGGCGCCGACGGCGCGATCCTGCTGTCCGCACATCTGGAAACAGACACCTTCGCTGCGATCCGCACGCTGCTGCAGCAGGGCCAGCGCGATGCGGCGCTGGCCGCCTGGCAGAGCGTCGTCGGCCTGACGAGGCTGCTGTTCGCCGAACCGAGCCCCGCGCCGGCCAAGCACTGGCTGTGGCGGCAGGGGCTGATCGACAGCCCCGAGGTGCGGCTGCCGATGGTCGCGGTCAGCGAGGATCTCGCAACCTGGCTCGACGCCGAGATGGAGCGCCGCGCGCAGCTGCTGCTGCCAGCCTAAGTCTTGTAGCCCGGATGCAGCGCAGCGAAATCCGGGGGCATCTCCACGTGGCGAGACCGGCCCCGGATTACGCTGCGCTTCATCCGGGCTACCGATCTTGCTGGCTCAATCCAGCCTCGTCCTCGCCAACCGCAGCGCATTGCCGATCACGCTGACCGAAGACAGCGCCATCGCGGCGGCGCCGACCATCGGCGACAGCAGGATGCCGAACAGCGGATACAGCACGCCGGCTGCGATCGGCACGCCGGCGGCGTTGTAGACGAAGGCGAACGCCAGGTTCTGGCGGATGTTGCGCATCGTCGCGACCGACAGCCGCCGCGCGCGCACGAGGCCCATCAGGTCGCCCGTGAGCAGCGTGACGCCGGCGCTCTCGATCGCGACGTCGGTGCCGCCGCCCATCGCGATGCCGACATCGGCGGCGGCGAGCGCCGGTGCGTCATTGACGCCGTCGCCGGCCATCGCGACGGTGCGGCCCTCGCCGCGCAGCCGCTGCACGACCTCGCTCTTGCGCTCCGGCAGAACGCCGGCCTCGACGTCGTCGATGCCGAGCGTCTTTGCCACCGCCCGCGCGGTTGTCTCGTTGTCGCCGGTCAGCATCACGATGCGCAGGCCCTCGGCACGCAGTGCCTGCAGCGCGCTGGTCGCGGACGGCTTGACCGGATCGGCAATTGCGATCACTCCGGCGATGCGGCCGTCGACCGCGACATAGATCGCCGTCGCGCCGTCGCGCCGCGCGGCCTCGGCCGCCTCGTCGAGCGCTGTCGTCGCGATCTTCAGCTCGGCCATCAGCACCGCGTTGCCGAGCGCAACCTGCCTGCCCTCGACCGTGCCGGTCGCGCCCTTGCCGGAAGGCGAGGCGAAATTGCTGACGGCTGCGGATGCAAGCTTGCGCTCCCTGGCAGCAGCGATAATCGCCTGCGCCAGCGGGTGCTCGCTGCCCTGCTCGACACTGGCGGCAACGCGCAGCAGATCGCTCTCGTCGAATCCTTCGGCGGCAATGACGCGCACGACCTTCGGCTTGCCCTCGGTGAGCGTTCCGGTCTTGTCGATGACCAGCGTATCGATCGCCTCCATCCGCTCCAGCGCCTGCGCGTCGCGGATCAGGATGCCGGAATGCGCGCCGCGGCCGACGCCGACCATGATCGACATCGGCGTCGCCAATCCCAGCGCGCAGGGGCAGGCGATGATCAGCACCGTGACGGCGGCGACCAGCGCGAAGGTCAGGCGCGGCTCGGGGCCGAACACCGTCCAGGCGATGAAGGCGAGCACCGCAGCGGCGATCACCGCCGGCACGAACCAGCCGGCGACGCGATCGGCCAGCCGCTGGATCGGCGCGCGTGAGCGCTGCGCCTTCGCCACCATGTCGACGATCCGCGACAGCATGGTGTCGCGGCCGATCTTCTCGGCGCGCATCACGAGGCCGCCGCTCTGGTTGACGGTGCCGCCGATCACGTTCTGGCCTTCGGCCTTCGTGACCGGCATCGACTCGCCTGTGACCATGGACTCGTCAATGACCGCACTGCCCTCGACGACGACGCCGTCGACCGGCACCTTCTCGCCCGGCCGCACGCGCAGGCGGTCGCCGACCTTGATCGCATCGATGTCGATGTCCTCGTCGCCATGTTCGGTGATGCGCCGCGCGGTCTTCGGCGCGAGGCCGAGCAGCGCGCGGATCGCGCCCGAGGTCTGCGCGCGCGCGCGCAATTCCAGCACCTGGCCGAGCAGCACCAGCACCGTGATCACCGCCGCCGCCTCGAAATACACCGCGACCGCGCCATGCATGTCGCGGAACGCGGGCGGAAACAGCTGCGGCGCCAGCGTCGCGACCACGCTGTAGATATAGGCGACGCCGGTGCCCATCGCGATCAGCGTAAACATGTTGAGATTGCGGGTGACGAGCGACTGCCAGCCGCGCACGAAGAACGGAGCGCCGGCCCACAGCACGACCGGCGTCGCCAGCACGAGTGAGACCCAGTTCGACCAGTGCTGCGGCACCAGCTGCATCAGTCCGAGATGGCTGCCCATCTCGAGCACGAACACCGGCACGGTCAGCGCGAGGCCGATCCAGAACCGCCGCGTCATGTCGATCAGTTCGGGATCGGGACCGTCGTCGAGCGAGACCTGCTCGGGCTCCAGCGCCATGCCGCAGATCGGGCAGCTGCCGGGGCCGACCTGGCGCACCTCGGGATGCATCGGGCAGGTGTAGATGGTGCCCGCGGGCGCCGGCGGTTCGGGTTCACGCGGCTTGAGATACTTCTCAGGGTCGGCCTCGAAACGCTCGCGGCAACGGCCGCTGCAGAACAGGTACTCCTCGCCCTGGTAGCTGAAGCGATGCTTGGCAGTCGCCGGGTCGACCTTCATGCCGCAGACCGGATCGATCGCGAACGCCGCCTCGGCCGGCGGCGTGTCGTGATCATGCTTGCCGCCGCAGCAGGAATGCGCGGCCGCGCCATTGAGGTGATGATCCGCGTGCGAATGGTCGTGCTTTGCGTGTGCCACGAAACTCTTCCCGGCCGGTAATCCGACCTCTTGATTTAGATACCCTAGGGGGGTATATGAGACCTATGAGAGACGAGGTCAAGACATCCTGCTTAAAACGGCTCAAACGGATCGAAGGTCAGATCCGCGGATTGGCCGCCATGGTCGAGGACGACCGCTATTGCATCGACGTGGTGACGCAGATCGCGGCCGCGCGCGCGGCGCTGCGCCGCGTCGAGGAAGAGGTGCTGCGCGATCATGTGGCGCATTGCGTCGAGCATGCGATCTCGTCCGGCGACAAGGCCGACCAGCGGCGCAAGATCGCCGAGCTGATGGACGTGATCGGGCGCGCGGATCGGTGATCTAAGCGCCACCCTCATACTCGATGTCGTCCCTGCGAAAGTGTTCAGTCCCGTGAGTTTAGCAACGGCCTGGATCGGGGCCTGGTAGCCGAGGCATTTGAGGCGAGTCCGGTTGTAGTCGTGGACGAACCTGGCGATGAAGGCGTCGCGATCGGCATGGTCGATGAAGGTCCGCCGGGCGCTGCCGCGCTTGTGTTCGCGGCCAATGGCTTCGGCGATACGCCGGTTGAAGCGTTCGACGAGGCCGTTGGTCTGCGGGTGGTAAGGCTTGGTCAGGCGATGCTGGATGCCGCGCTGCTTGCAGAGCCGATCAAAGGGGT